>NZ_JBTHHK010000004.1:0-96376 GCF_054353875.1 Mycoplasma sp. 4013
TTAAAAAGAATATAATTATTCTAATAAAAAACTTAACAAGAATTTGTTATTTTTTTACTATGTAAAAGGAGGTTTGATGCAAGAAAACAAAAATGATTCGTTAGAAACTCAAAAAGAAAATGTAACAAATGAAACCAGCATTTGTGATCCAATTTTTGAAGAAACCAAAAAAGCCGAAAATGATAATAGTTTAATTTCAAAAATATCACGAAAAACACTTACATTAGAAATTGGAGAAATTCTAGCAGGAACCAGCGAAAGAAAAACTCGTTTAGTTAAAAAAAATACCATTTATAAAAGAACCAAAATGGCAAATTTCGGATTGAAACTAAGTTTGCTTTATTCACAAAAACCTTTTTGAAAACTTGTTTTAATTACAATTGCTGCTGCTGTCTTTTTTGGCGTTATTTCGGTTTTTTTAGTTAAAAATGTCGGAATTTATAACTTTGGATTAGCAACTTTTGGACAAGCTTTATCAAAACTTTTAATTGTTTTGCTTCCAAAAGGAAGTGTTACACTAGGAATTCGCAACTTTTTAGATCAATTTGTCTTTTGATTAGCTTATATTATCCTAAGCATACCGATATTTATTTTTGGTTATAAAAAAATAGGTAAATTATTTACGAATTTAACGGTAATTTTTTTAGTTGTTTCTTCATTAGTTTCCTTCGGATTAGGATTTATTCATAATATTGGTTCAATCTACTTAATTGGTGATTTTTCAAATGCTGAAATTAAAAAATCACTTTCTGAATGACAGCAACCATTAAGCGGGATAATCCCACTAACCTGAAAAGATGGTGGAAATATTATTGCATTATTTGTTTTTGCTATTATATACGGATTTTTACTTGCATGAATTTTTGCAATTATTCAGATAATCGGTGGAACTGCTGGAGTTACAGGGATTATTGGTGAATGATATGCAAATACTAAGCAAAAATCATTTGGTTCTATTTCAGGTAATATTAACATTATAATTGTTTTAATTGGTGTGTTAATTGGTTCATGATTGCCTGGTTCACTACTTTTGGAAGCAGCATCAAAATCAGGTAATATTTCTGGTCATGAACTTGCTCAAATAAACTCCTTAAAGTGATCATTTCAATTATATTTATCTCCGAATTTTGTTGCAACAATCTTAACAAATATTGTCTATATCATTGTTTTAAATAAGTTGTATCCAAAATTTAAGTTAGTCCGTGTTGAAATTTACTCACTCAAAAAAGCAGTAGAAATCGCTCAAATCATTAAAGTTGACCGTAAAATTGTTACAGGTGTAAGTTTGTTTAAAGCACAAGGTGGTTATTCAAATGAATTATTAGATGTTGTTACATCAATTACATTGTTTAGACAAGTAAATCGAATTATAAAAGATGTCCGAAAAATAGATAGCGATGCATTTATAGCAATATCCGATGTTACCAGCATTGATGGACACATTTTCTTACCACAAAACAAATTTTAAAAAACCAAGTTTCCTTGGTTTTTTTGTATCATCATATTATTTGCTACTAGCAAAAGGACATAAATGAATAACTTTACACAATTTGAGAATTATTTTTTACCTTGGGGGTACAAGGCTAAATAATTATAATTAAAGTATTTGAAAATATTAAATATTTACAAATAAAATTAACTTTTTTATTCTATGAATAAAATTATTTCCACATTTGTTCCATTTTTTTAATTTAAAATACTTTTAAATGTATTTCTTACTCTTTCGTTTCTACATCATTTAAAATTTGATTAAAAATATCTATTATCAATGAATGAGGTATGGCAGAAGCGGGTCCTGCTTCACATATTTGTTCATTTACCATTTTATTTTTTTGAACAGGTGTTTTATATCTTTGCACAAAATCCATTGCACCCATACCACTTTTGACTTTACGAGCCTTAATCATCCGATTCAATGAAGCCAATCCTAACATCCTACTATCCAAATCGCGTCTAAGTTTAATGTTGTGATCATCTTTTAATACATAATACTTTTCACCATTAATTTCTTGTATCGTATAAGGTGGATCGATTCTTCCTTTTTTTAAAATTAATTTTAAATTGCTATAAAAATAAGTTGCTTTAGTTGTTAGAAAACCATATTTTCCATAGCTTGCTTCATTAAAGTAATGATTTTCATTGTGAAAATCTTTACGGTTAAATTGTATATATTTTCACATCATTGATTGTTTAGGATTTTCAATATAAAAATATTTTGGTTTATAAAACTTTATTAATTCAATTGTATTATTTAAACATTTTTCACCCAGACGTTTGATAAAAAGTTGCACATCTGCCTTTAAATTTTTAGTAAAACCACCCTTTAATCTTTCAAATTCTTCTACACTTCGTTCTAAAACATAATCCTTGGTTTCATTTAGCTTTCAAAAAGGAGTTCCTCCACCTTTCATTGCTAAAACACAACTGAAACTTTGACACAATGGACTAGCAACGATAATATCAGGTCTAGGATATTTTCAAAATAATTGCACTATATTATCTGATGCTAAATCTAATTTATAATGGTTGTTTCTAGTAGGTTCAGTAATATCTCATGTATATATTTCAAATTTGTCTTTTAAATATTTATCTTCATTTATTGCATTAAATACCGAGTTTTGACCACCACCAAATAAATCCCAGACAATTAATTTCTTCATAATTCATCCGTATAAATTTCAAATAATTTTTTTATTTCTTTGATATCAGTATTTTTGATAATAAAACTATCAAAATCACTTTGTATATTTTTATTAAATAAATTGTTATAAAGCGAATTAATTATTTTAAAGCTAAGTTCTTTTTTAATAGATTCTTTCGAAGAGCCTTTATGAATCCCTGTATGACAAGCAGCACACAATGGAATTAAATTTGTGCTACTATGAATCATATTTTAATCAATTATTTCACCTTTATCCTTAAAATACTTAATAAAATATCATTTTGGAACAATATGATGAATGTCTACATAAGATAAACCGTAATTATTTAATTTATCTATATCAATGTTTTCACCAAGTGGGCATTTATAGTCATAATTTGAGTTTATCAAGGCACATTTATAATTTCAAAAACTTCTAATTTTTAAGACTTCATTTTGGTTTATTTTTGGACCTTTGTTTATAAGTGAATTTTGAATTTTCATATTTTCAGAATATGGATTAAAATTCATCTTATTAACTGTTTCTTTAAAATTATCAAAAATTTCTTCATCAAAGTCATTCGATGTTACATAGTATAAATATTTTATTTTTGATTGCTTATTTTTCTTAATTCAATAAGGCAAAATTACATCCGAATTTAATGGTAGTATCTTATTTTTTAAATCACTATATTCCATTAAAATAAATGAATTTGATACAGATACTTGTTTGTTATAACCAAAAAATGATTTACTCATAAAAACTAAGTAAACATCTTTATTTTCACGGTATCCAGCTACTAAAATAGAATCTTTTTTATTTATCACATCATCTAAAAACGAATCATTTCTTAACCTTATTTTGTTAGGCTGATAAATATTACAAAAAGATGTAAAGTGTATATAATACAATGATTTTTGATTCATATTTTTGAATTTTGATAACTGGTATCCTAAATTAGATAAATAACTAAATAACCTTGTCTTTTTAAAATCTTCTAACGGTATTTGTGATTTAGATAAATGTTTATAAATCTCTTGATAATTCTTTTGCATAAAATCCTTATAAGTTATAAATTATAACAATTATTTTTGCTGCTGCTTGTTTATATCTAGTAATTTTATGTTTATTTTCATAACATATTCTGAATCTAACTCACATCCTATGAAATTTCTATTTAATTCTTTTGCTACAAATGATGTAACACCACTACCACTAAATAAATCTAAAACAAGATCTCCCGGATTAGAACTTGCTTTTATCATTCTTTCAATCATTGTTTTCGGTTTCGGTGTTGGATGATTAGTCTTCACAACCTTGCCGTTAACTTTATTCGTATGTCTAACCGACGGAATTTCTCAAATATCAGTACATAATTTACCATTCGGATTAGGTGTTCATCGTTTCCCTTTTTTAATTATCCCTTTGTTTTTAGCATTCAAAAGTCGCTTCTTCGAAAGATATTCAGTTCTTATATCATTATAATTGAATGTATATTTATTAGATTTTGTTAGGAATGTAATTGTCTCTTGATTATTAACATATTTTTTCTTACTTGGTGAAAAACCATCTTTTTTATATCAAATAATATTATTTTTAAATAACATCCCTTTGTTAATTAAATAAACTAAAATGAAAGCAGAATTATATGAATTATTGAACAAATATATGCTTGCTGTATCTTTTAATTTCTTAACTGCTAAATCTAATCAAGAATACATAAATTCAAAATATTCCTGATTAGATTCAAATTTATCTCAACTGCTTTTATTTAAATTATAAGGTGGATCTGCAATGATTAAATCAACTGAGTTATCTTTTAAATTCTTTAAAAACTCAATAACATCCATCTGATACACTTTATTAACTTCCATATTACTCCTATAACTTTTATATTATAAATCTTAATATATGAATATCTTCACAAAACGTTTTATATATTGTTATTTTTGATGTTTTTGTTGAATAAATTCCATATTTTTTGTTCTTTAATTCTCTTCTTTTGAAAAACTATATAATAATCATATGCTAAAAATTTATGTTTGTGGGCCTACTGTATATAATGATGTGCATATCGGGAACCTTAGACCAATATTAACTATGGATCTTATTTTAAAAGCTGCCAGAGCATTAAATATCGACTTTAAATTTATACATAATATAACAGATATCGATGATAAAATCATTAATAGAGCTTTACAAGAAAATGTCAGCGAATCAGAAATAGCTACAAAGTATGCAACTTATTATTTAGATATTTTAAAAAAGTTAAAAGTTGACACAGTTTATCAATATGAATATGTTACAAAAAATTTGGATATTATTGAAGATTTTATAAAAAAAATGACAGTAAAAAATCATACATATACGTCACAAAATTCATTATATTTTAGTGTAAAAAATAACTTATCACACTATGGCGTAGTATCAAAACAAAAAATAGAGCATATGATTTTTGATGAAAATCTTAGTGAACATAAAAGATTTTATGCTGATTTTGTTTTATGAAAAACAACCGATAAAGGGATAAAATATCATTCATCTTTTGGAATTGGTAGGCCAGGTTGACATACTGAGTGTGCAGCTTTAGTTTATAAACATTTTAATAATGATGGACTCGATATCCATGGAGGCGGTATGGATTTGACATTTCCACATCATGAAAATGAAAATATCCAATATTTTGCAGTAACAGATAATGATATTACCAAGAAATGATTGCGAACTGGACAAATTAATTTAAAAGGACAAAAGATGTCTAAATCATTACAAAATTTTATTTTAGCAAAAGACTTTTTGAATAAATATACAGGTGATCACCTAAAATTATTATTTTTACTAAATTCTTTTACAGCAAATATTAACATCGATGATAATGCAATAAACAATATCGAAATTTTATTAAAGAAAATTAAGAAAATCTTCTTTTTAAAATACCTAAAAAATATTAAAAGCAACTATGATAAAGATAAATACAAAAATATTATGCGACTTTTATATCAACAAAAATTTTCTGATTTTAATAAAAAGATTAATGATTTAATTAAAAACATTAATATCAATAAAAAAAGTAATGATATTAGTTTACTTACTGAAATTTTTAGTACCTTAAGATTTGATATCTGTGATTTTGATTATCTACCTTATGTCAAAATATATCATCAATGACAAGAACATCTGCAAAATAAAGACTACCAAAATGCAGATTTACTCAGAAATACCTTAATAGAACAAAAATTGGTCTAAATATGGACAAATGTTATGAAAAATTTTAAAGAAAATATGAAAGAATTATTAGTGTGTGGGAAAAACACCTTGCTCGATGCAATTGCTGCTAAATATAAATTTAAAAAAATATATTTAGCTAAAGCAGAATACACTAAATTTTTAAAGAACACTAACAATGCAGAAATAAAGGATAATGCTTTTTTAAATAATATAACCAAGGAAAACCACCAAGGCTTTATTGGTATATTAGATGGTTTTAATTATAAAGATATAAATCTTATAATTAAAACCAAACCACAATGTATTTTAATTTTAGATCATTTACAAGATCCACATAATTTTGGTGCAATCATTAGAACTGCTAATGCAGCCGGAATCAAAGACATTATTATTCCAAAAGAAAAAAGTGTTTTAATTAATTCTACCGTGTTAAAAGTTGCATCTGGTGGTTTTGTAAATATCAATTTTTACAAAGTATCTAGTCTTTCGGCAACAATTTTAAAACTACAAAAATTTGGTTATTGATCTTATGCTACTACCTTAGATGCTAAGGCAATTCCACACACACAAATAAAATATAATAAACCAACTATTTTAGTTGTAGGAAATGAAGGAGATGGAGTTTCAAAAAGTGTTTTGTCAGTCTGCGATCAAAGTGTTTATATCAAACAATACGGAAGCATACAATCTTTAAATGTTTCGGTTGCAACTGGTATTATCCTTTTTGATTATATCAGTAAATTAAATGAGGACTAAGTTCCAGATCAAAAATCTTGATTCAGAAGTTATTGAGTTTTTAAACTTGGATGAAAACAAAAAACACATCACAAATAATCAGATTATTCAATCATTTATAAAGCAATACCAGCAAATTTTATTCGCTGTATGTCATAAAATCCAAAATGTATATTTTGATCATGTATTTAGTTTTGATGAGATATTAAATGCAGCATATTATGAATTACTGCAGATGTTAAAATCAAAACGTAATCAGCAGGACATCCCTTTTGCTAACTATTTTTGAAGTATGCTAAAGTATCGCATTATCAATTTTTTTAATGCTCATTATGGAAGTCAAAGTCGTTTTGAAAACAAGATCGGTAGACACAATATAAATTTCAATCGTTTGCAAAACAAACTTTCATGATATAAAAACTTTCAAGAAAGAAACAATAAAAACGAAGCATATGTAAAATTAATTTCAATTATGCATCTGTTAAATGAACAAGAAAGAAATTATTTGCAAAACTTATTAAATAATAATAAAATGCATTATACAAATTCAAAACAAAAAGAAATTACAACAAACATCCGAGCAAAAATTACTGATTTCTTCTAAAAAAATAGTCCAATAATTATGGGCTATTTTTTAAAATTTGGTAGAATATATTACAAAAGGAAATTATGTCAAATCAAAGCAATAAACCATCTTATAATGTTACAGAACCAAGACAAAATGAATTTAAAAATAAATTAATTTCTTATATGCAAACTGATGCAATGTCGCGTTACGAAGAACCTGTTGCAAGTTTGCTTCGTAAAAATATTAGTAATAATTTTGAAGTATCTAGAGATAAATTTGGTTCAATTATTTTTTATAAAAAAGCAAAGAATCCTAATGCTCCAAAAGTTATGATTGCTGCTCATATGGACGAAGTAGGATATTTAGTTCGTGATTTTACCAAAACTGGACAACTTCTTTTAACTCCAGTAGGCGGAATTTGAGCCTCTGTTGTTATTGGAACTAAAGCAAAATTAATCACTTCATCAAAACAAGAGTATATAGGTGTTTTCGGGCATACCAGCATCCATATTATGGAAGCATCAAAAATTTCACAAGCTCTTACAAATAATGATTTATATGCAGATTTTGGTTTTTATTCAAAAGAACAAGCAATTGCTGCAGGAGTTCAAATAGGGGATAGAGTTTATTTATCAGGTGAAACAATTTTGTTCAATGATACAAATTTAATTGGTGGAAAAGCAATGGATAATCGTGCAGGTGTAGCAGTTTTAGATGAAATTGCCTCACAGATAGCCAATTGTGATTTAGATGTAAATTTATATTTAGTAGGAACTGTACAAGAAGAAGTTGGAACCCGTGGTGCTCGAACATCAGTTTCAATTATTAACCCAGATATTGCAATTGCTCTTGATACTACATCTTCACATGATACATATGCAACTATACCAGGTAGCACCAAATTAAATGCAGGTGCTGCAATCCGTGTAAAAGATGGTGGAACTTTGATGGACCCAAAACTAATTGATGCATTTATAAAAATATCAAATAAATATCAAATTCCTACTTATAAATTTGTTGCTGCTGGTGGAGGAACTGACGCTAAGGAATTACAATTTGCTCCAGGTGGGGCATCTGTGTTAACAATTTCACTACCACAAAGATACTTACATAGTCCCATCGGGGTTTGTGCAATTTCTGATTTATTAGCTGCTAGTGATTTGATAGTTAATTTTCTTAAGGATTTTAATGATTCAGAATATCAAAAAATTAAGTATAATTAATTATTAAGGAGTAACAATGGTTGAAATGTCAACAGGAGCATTTGTTGGTATGATGATAGGTGTTATCATTTTTGTTATTTTTGCCGCTGCAGTTGTAACATTTATTGTTGCAAAAAAAATGTTTCAAAAACAACTTAAAGAAAATCCACCTATTACAGAAAAACAAATTCGAATAATGTTTAAACAAATGGGACGCACTGCTAGTGAATCACAAATTAGACAAATTATGCGTTCTATGCAATCTGATAAATAATCTCTAAGGAGTTACATGAGTTTTTGGTTTAAGGTTCGTAAATTCCTTAAGTCTTTAAAATTAGTCCAGTTATTTATAAAATTTTTAAACTGACGCAGAAATATTTCGCAATTAAAATATCTTTTAATTGTTTATTTTTTTGTAGTTTTGATTTTTAGTTTACTGCTTTGAAGTCCAATTACTCAAAAGACATATAATCATAACTGAACTTCATTTGATAATTATATCAATGCTTTATTTACAACAGCGAGTGCTTTTTCAGATACCGGATTAGTTGTCTATGATACTTTTTCACATTGAAATTATTTTGGTCAAGCGATTATTGCTATTTTAATTTTACTTGGTGGAATCGGGATATTTGCCTTAAAATTCTTTATTTTCAATTATTTATTAGGTAGACAAATCACATCAATTGGAAATGTGCAACTGCTCCAGCATGAACGCGGTAGTTCGGATGTTAATGTAACTATAAAATTAATTATATCTTCTTTGAAATTTTTATTAATTGTCATACTTATTTCAAGTATTTTAATGTCGATTTATTTTTATTACACTCCACCACAACAAACATTAGGAATTAAATCATATTTACAAACACAAGGCGAATATATAAATCCTTATAAAAACTGAGCACACTCATTTAGATTTGGTTTCTTTCACACTATTTCAGCTATCAATAATGCTGGTTTTGACATTATTTCTGGTAATTCAATCATGCCTTATTATCTTAATTTTGGATTACAAATATGATTTATCATCCTTTTTGTGATAGGTGGCTTAGGTTATCCAACAATATATGATATCCATCGCTATTTAAAACATAAAATCCGTAGATACCAAGGAAAACATCGCTTTAGTTTATTTACCAAAGTTTCAATTATTTCCTATATTTTAGTATTTTTAGTAGGTTTTATTTTAACAATTTCCTTTGAAGCAACATCTAAATCACAAAATACTATCTGAAATAAAGTTTATATCCCAGGAGCATATTATCAAGAATACAATACTTGATTATCTGCAGTTAATAATAACCAAAAACTTCCACATCTTTTAAATATCACAAATTCAAATAATCTTAGCGATTCAGAATTAAAAATATACAAATTATTAAACACAAGTAAGGATAATCTTGAAAATTTAAAACATTATATTAATCAAGGTTATATGTACGGAAACAATTTTGATAAAACTTTTGCGATAATATTCACAACTTTTTCAACACGTTCTGCTGGTTTTTCAAGTGTGAATTTACGAGATTTTAGTGCAAGTTCAATTTTAATATGAACAGCTATGATGTTTATTGGTGCTGCACCATCATCAACAGGTGGTGGAATACGAACAACTACTTTTGCTGTCTTGCTAATGACTACCATCTCTGTTTTAATGGGTCGCAAACGGGTAAGAATGTTTAAACGTGCTATTGAACAAAAAACCGTCTTTATGGCTACACAAACTTTTATTTTAGCTTTTGTCTTAGTCTTTTTTGTCACTTTAATCACATTTACTTCCTTTGATGTTTCAGGTGGACACATCAGTACATCAAATATGATGCAAACTGGTTCAAATTTATCAAAACCTTATTATGATCCAATGCATATCATTTTTGAAGTTTCTAGTGCTTTCGGAACTACCGGATTAAGCACTGGAATAACTAAAGATCTCAATGTTGCTTCAAAACTTGCATTAATATTAACAATGTTTATCGGTCAATTCGGTGTTTCATCAACCTTGTTGGTATGAAAACGTAAGAAATCAAAAGATCGCAGTTATGAATACATCGATGCTGATCTAGCAATCGGTTAGGAGAAAATATGAAATTTAAACAAAGCGATGACATCGCTGTTATCGGGTTAGGTCGCTTCGGACAGGCCGTTGTTGAAGAGTTAATTAAATTAGGTAAGCAAATTACAATTATCGATACCGACTCAGAACGGTTAAAACTTTATGAAGATGATGCACAAAGACTTATAGTAGGTGATGCTGCGGAAACAAAATTACTAAAAGCAATTGGAGTAGAAAAAATCGGAACAATCGTTGTTGCTGTCCCTGATAACATTGAAATCATTGCAGCCTTATTAGAATTAAAAGTTAAAAACATTATCGCTCGCGCTGTAAGTCGTCGTCATGCAAGGGTGCTAAGACAAATTGGTGTTAGTGCAATTTTGCGGCCTGAACAAGAAGCTGGAATCCGTGCTGCATTAATTGCATCAAATGAAAAATTTATTTTATATAGCAAGAATCTACAAGAACTCGGTGATGGTTTTGTGTTAGGAAACTCTGTAATTAAAAACAAAAGTATTTGTAATATACCAATTCGAGATCTAAATTTAAACAAATGAGAAATAACAATCGTGTTAATTAAAACCCAACAAAAGAAAATTAGACCAACTGCTGATACTGTCTTACATGAAAATGATACAGTTACTGTTATCGGTGAAATAGAAAATGTTACTGCTGCCTTTGAATGATTTAATAACCAAAACTAAAATTATTTTCCACATAGATAAAATGTGGAAAATTTTTTCACAAATTTTTTAACACCTATTTTTAAATATACATAAAAATAGGTGTTTTCTTTTGTTTTAGTCAAAACAAAATTGATTAAGAAACTAAAAAGATAAAAAATATTAAAATTTTATTTATAAGTGGTGGTAAATAGTGGTAGAATTTTATTAGATAGTGGGAGGACGTGGTAATGGTTGGACAACATACAAGAAACCTAGATGACAAAAACCGTGTTATCTTACCTCCAGTCTTTCAAGAACAGTTGGGTAATCAATTTATGGTTAGCATCGGTTTTGATGGTAATGCCGAACTACGCAGTATTGAAGAATTTGATAAATACCGTCAAAATATTGAATCAAAAAGCTTCTTTAATAAGGATGTGAGAAAGGTAACTAGATTTATTCTTGGTAATTCCTTTTTAGCCACACTAGATTCAGTGGGTCGTTTTAGCATCCCGAAAAAAATTACTACTGATCTTGCTATCAAAAAAGAAATAACATTTGTGGGTATGGGTTCGCTTGTTGAAATTTGAGCTAAGGAAAAATTTGATGCAGAAAATGCTGAAATATCACTTTCAGATATGTCGGCATTAGCAGAAAAAATTTCGCTGCTATAATGACAAACTTACATTATTCTGTACTCCTTAATGAAAGCATCGAATCCTTGCACATAGATAAAAATGGAATATATATCGATTTAACCCTTGGAATGGGTGGTCACTCAGAAGCGATATTAAAGCAACTTGAAAACGGACACTTGTATGCTTTTGATAAAGATGACTATGCTATTAAGATAGCATCTGAACGTCTTAAAAAAGTATCGAATAACTTCACGATAATCAAAAGTGATTTCAAAGATATAAAATCAAGATTATCGGATTTAGGTGTTTATTCAGTTGATGGAATTATTGCTGATTTAGGTGTTTCATCTCCACAAATCGATCAAGGTCACCGTGGATTTAGCTACAACAAAGATGCAATTTTAGATATGCGTATGAATCAAGATCAACAATTAACTGCTTATAAGGTAGTTAACGAATATAGTGAAAGTGATTTAGTACGGTTGCTATATAAATACGCTGATGTAAAACTTGCTAGTCGGGTTGCGAAAGCCATTATAGCATCGCGTCCTATTGAAACAACACTAAAATTAGTTGATGTGATAAAAAGAGCATATCCTGCTGCATTATTACGTGCTAAAAATCCTGCAAAACCTGTATTTCAAGCAATTCGCATCGAAGTAAACGATGAAATCAACTCTTTAAAAACAATGCTAAAAGATGCCATTAATTTGTTAAAAATCAATACTTCCTTAGTAATTATCACCTTTCATTCAATTGAAGATAAGGTAGTAAAAGAGCATTTTAATCAGCTTTGTAAGTCAAAACTACCAAGCAAATTACCGATTCAAGAACCAAAAGCATTTATTCAAAAGCAAATTTTGCCTACTCAAGCAGAAATTCAAATTAATCGACGCTCAAAAAGTGCAAAATTACGTAAATTAACTAAATTAATATAGAAGGAGTTAAAATGAAAATATTTTTAAATTTCAATATTCATCAAAATCATTTTTACTTTTCTTCTATTAAAAATTCAAATAACAACTTTAGCAAAATCGCCGAAGATGTTAAAATCTATTATCAAAAATCCATAATTATTTTAGATTTTATTAAAGATAAAATCAACACTTATACCAAAAAATACAAAAAAGATGATATTTTTATTAATATCAATTTAAAAGATGACTTATTTTTAGAAACTAAATACATCCTTAGTCAAAAGCAAGTTAATACAGATGTTTTAAATGAAAAACCTGAGCAAATTGAAGATTTTATTCATTTGAATACCTTTAACTACCAATATCAAACTTTTTATAATGGTGTTTATAAATACTATGATACTTTTCCAAAAGACAAAGATTATCAAAGTTTGCATCAATTTCAAAGTCAATTATTTGTTAAAACAAATAATTTACAATTAAATTCCTTTCTTGTAAAGACATATAAATACTTGACAAATTTAAACAAAAAAAATATTACATACACACTTGCAACCTTTCAACAAATTCTTGCAAGCTCACTTAATCAAGAAAATAACAACCTTTTAGTTAACATATGTGATAGTAATATTTATGTAAGTTTTATAAAAAATGGCTATATTCTCAATACTATTAACATCGCAATGGGTACAGATGTTATAGTAAATAAGTTTTTAGATCAAAATTTAAGTAAAAAAGTTATTTTTGCAAGAATCAATGAAATTTTATCTTGTGATTCTGGTCAAATTCTCGATGAAATCAACAATGATATATATTCACTTTTGATAAACTTTGTAAATATATTATGTTCAAAAATCAACCAAATTTTAAAATATAATAACAAAGAATTAAAAGTTTGAATTAATAGCAGCAATGACTTATTAACAGACTTCATAACTAAAAAACTTACAGAGCAAATAAACATTGATTCAAAACTACTGAAAGGTTTTTATCAATTAAATTCCATTACCCAAAGTGGTTTTAATTTGATACATAAACTTGATCCAATTATTAAACAGTCAATTATTTTTGCTAATTCATTTAACTATGATGATAGCGGACACTTACAAACCGTTACACGTGAAATTGATTTAACATATATTAAAAACAAAAGTTTTTGACAAAGAATCTTTGCTTTTAAACATTAATGAAAAGTATTAAAATTTTAGATATATGTGGTAGTTTTTGTGAAAACCCAATTTCTTTTCAGCAAAATGATGAAATTGAATATATTGCAATTTTTGCAAATAAACAAGAATTTAGTAAAAGTTCTTGTGAAAGCAAAATATTAATAAATGAGAATCTAAAAGATAATACCGATGACTTTAGCAGTCATATTGATGCATTAATGTTAAAAAATATACTAGCAGATGCTGAAATTGTGTTAATCAGCAGTTATATAGACAATGTGGGAACTTGGTTAACTCCTACAATAACAAAATTAGCAAAAATGCTAAACAAATTAGTTGTTTCAGTTATCAAAATACCTTTACAAAATTCATATTTACCTAATATAAAGCAATATTTAGATAAAATCATTGAATGTTCTGATGCATACACTTTTGTATCAACGCAAAAAATACATCATATGTATCCAGACTTTCCAGATCAAGAAATTAATAAAATCGCAAACTTACAATTAAGTTATTTAATTAACTTCTTAAATGAAAATGCGAATAATTCAATAAATCTTGCAAATTTAAAGAAGACGTTAGAGAATTCAGGATTAACTTATATTACTGCTGCAAAAGCATCCGGAAGCAATTTAAGTAGTAAAATAATTAAGAAGTTTTCTACATATAATTTAAATGATTCCCAAATCCAAAATGCTGCAAAAGTTTTTGTAAACATTAAAACAGATGTCAACACAAATAAAGAAATTAGCCGAATAATTTCTGAAATTGTTAAATATTTTAATTTATCTAATGATGTACAAATTATAAAAAATATAGTTTATCAACAAAAATCATTTAGTTTTATAGATGTAAATGTATTTATAAGTGGAATAAATCAAAATTTAGTAAATCGAAATAATTCTCTTGATAATAATATAAAAAATTTACATATAAATGATGTTGAATCTACTGATGCAAAATATTCGCAAGGATTGAAGCAAATAAACTCAGAAAACACAAAAATTATTTCGAATCAAAAAAACTATAATTCAATGTATGATTCATGATTCTCGAAGTCTTAGAAGATAATTATTAATCAGAATTATAGATTGCAAACTAGTAATATTTACTAGTTTTTTTATATAAATAAGCATAATAATATTTATTATATAAAAATAATTAATTATTTAAATTTTTAGTTAAATTGAATTAAAAACAACTAAAAAAAATAAGTAAATTTTGACTAAATTCATATATTCTATTTTATATTATGGTAAATGTTGTAAAATTAATAATATATGAAAAAAAGAACCTGAATTATTATTTTTTATACCATTATAACCTTTGGATTCATTTGATTAAAATGAAAAAATAAAAGTAAAAATCATCAAAAAAATACTATTTACCAAGAAAACAATTTACCATTTAAAATTCAAACATTAATTAATGCATTAAAACATGAAAATATTATCGAAATAACCAATACACACTACAGAGTTAATATCACTTTAAAAGATACTAAAATAATTGATATACAGTCAATAAAGGCTTTAAAAGGTGTTCGTGGGTTGTTTTTAAAATCTAATTCTATTTCTATCACTTTTGAACAATATACAGCAGCAGTAGCAGATGCTTTAGCAAAATATATCAAGTAGGTACTTATGCAAGAAAACAAATACCAAGTAATTTTAGATAATTTGCTCGATATCTCACAAAATGATGCATCAATTTTTACTAAACTTAGTGAAAATAATTGTGTAGATATTTATAATCTTTTACGTCTTGAAGATTTTAAAGAAGTTTTGAATAAGGAAAAATTTGAGATCAGTTTATTAGATGGAAACTTGATCGATTTTATCGATCAAGTTAAAAATACTTACGATTTTAATTCTTTAAAATCTCTTTTAGAATCAAAAGCAAACAAATATATAAGAACATCTAAGGTAGATTTTAAGGTTAATTTTGAATATGAACAAAAAAATGTGATTAATTTTTTAGAACATATACAACAAAAAGCGATTCGCAAATGAAAAATTTTAGATAATAAAGTAACATCCATTTTGGATGAAACCAATACATGACCGTTACACATCGGATTTTTGTTTGTTTCACTGCGCAAAGATGACAAAGTTATTTATGCGCCAATGTTTTTTAAAGAAGTTCAAATTAAATTTAAAAATACTATTCCTTATTTATTTTCAGATGGAGATATTAAAGTTAATGAAAAACTCATTTTCTTTTTAAACAACTCAGGATTTAACCTTAACATCGATTCTAACTTTGAGAACTTTGAAATTAATGCAATTTTTGAAAAACTAAAAACCGATTGAAACAATTTATTTACCTTACCTAATGATTTATATGATAAATTTACTCCACTTCGCAGTGATTTGATTATTAATGAAAACTTAATGTTTCATAAGGGTATGTTATTAGGGATTTTTCAACCTTGAGGTGGATATTCACGCAATCGGATGAAAGAAATTATTAATAACGATGAAATTAATGATATTTTTAAGGTTGAATTTGATAAAAACAAATATAAAAACAAAGTGATACAACTTCTTAAAAATGAAAATATTTCATTATTTAATGTTGCTAAATCCAATCTTTCACAAGATAAAGCAGTTTTATCTGCATTACAGCAAAATACCATTATCTGAGGGCCTCCTGGAACTGGAAAATCACAGACAATCGTTAATTTAATAACAAATATTTTAATTTATGGTAAAAAAGTTATTGTTGCTTCACAAAAGAAAGCTGCCTTAGATGTTATTAATGAACGTCTTGGAATTTTAAGTAAATTTTGTTTATTTTTACTTAATTATAAAGATGTTAAAAAGAAAAAGTTTTATCAACCTATTCAAGAATACCTTGATATGCTGGAAAATTTTGATTCAAAGCAACAACTACAAAAATATCCAGTAATAAGCCAACAAGAAAGCAGACATATTGTTAATGTAAATAATATCCTGAATCAAGATGGGATAAACCAACTATTTCAAGCATATTACTATTTATACAAATACAAAATGGATGTCGATTTAGAAAATGATCCACAGTTTATTAATGATTTACCAAAAGATATTATTTACCCTTCATCAACCTTACAAGAAGGAAAAGTTGCAAAAAGCATTTTAAAAGAAAATAATAGTTATTTCTTATTTTTTATGAAAAAATATTGAAAGATTCGCGATGTTGCTAAGCAGATCGAAAACAAATTAAGCAACTTTTCAGGAAGTTTATACCGATTAATAAACAATTTTCATTCTATTAAAAATGTTAGTAACTCGGTAAAATACCTAAATCGCATTATCAACGAATCTAAAAATATCAATTTCGATCAGCAAACATTAAGTGCTGAGATAGTTAAAAACATTACCTTAGAGCGCTATGTAAAGCAAATCAAAGAATTTAACCCACAATTGCAACGATTATATCGTGAATTTTCACAAAGTGTTCGCATCCAAAATCTTGAACCATATCGTTTTGTTAAAAAATATGCTGAAATGATTAAATTAATCTTCCCTGTAATTGTAGTAACACCAGATACAGATTTATCTGCTTGAAATAAAGAAGAATTTGATTATGCAATCTTAGATGAATCTAGTCAAATATTCATTGAAAAAGGTTTACCGATTTTATATTTAGCTAAAACTAAGATATTAGCAGGAGATAAACAACAAATGCGTCCAAGCAACTGATTTGGTTCACGAAACACTGATGATACCATTTTTGGTAAAGTGGATTCACTACTTGATTATGCTTTATCATTAGGAGTATATCAAATTATTTTAGATAAAAATTATCGTGCTAAAAATGCTGCATTAATGACTTTTTCATCTAAACACTTTTACCAATCATCACTTGATGTAGTTGATAATGCATCTGCTAGTGATGAAAATTCAGTTGAAGTATATCAAGTTGATGGAAACTGAGAAGATAATCACAACAAAGTTGAAGCACAAAAGGCATTACAGTTACTTAATTTAAATTTAGATAAATATAATAAAATCATTTTATTAGCATTCAACTCACGACAAAGTGATTATTTAACTAACCTAATTTATTCATACCATCCAAATTTAGAAGCAGCAATTAATCAAAAAAAACTATTAATCCGCAACATCGAAAATATCCAAGGAGATGAAGCAGACTTAGTAATTGCTACTATTTCATATGATAAATCCACTAAGTTAAATTCTACATATGTTTCACGAAGTGGTGGTTCAAATGCTTTGAATGTTGCTATATCGCGTGCTAAAGAGAAAATGATAGTGATCAAAACTATTAAAGCAGATGATATACAAATTCTGCCAAATTCATCGGATGATTTAATTATTTTTAAAAAATGATTACAGTTTTTAGAAAGGGATGCTGATTCAAAAAGAGAGCTTCTAAAAGAAACATTTGCATCTAAAAAACTTGATTCATCGGTAGAAAACCAAAGTAAAGTAACTTGATTTAAAGAACTTGTGAAGACTGAATTTGAAGATATTATTAAAGGTAAACACAATTATGAATTATTTACCAAATATAACATCGGATCTTTAGACATCGATTTAGTTATTACTAAGAATGAAAAACCTTATAAATGTGTGCTTTTTGACACTTTTGAATACGGAGAAAATGCTATAAATGGATATTTAGCCATCCGCGATAAATATCGCTTCTTAAAGGCTAAAAAATACGATGTTATTGTAATTAATCCAATCAATTGAATTACTATGCAAAATCAAATTAGTTTATGATTTGATTTTGATGAAGTAGTTTCAGAAAACCAACCAACCAATACCTACATTTTAAATAAAACTAATATTTTTGTTGCTACTGATGCTGATATTAAACTTACAAGTTCTCAAAATACCTTGCAGCAAGAGCAAAATACAGAAGTTAAAAAGGTTACCCAACAAATTAATTATCATTCAATTGAAGAAGATAAAAATGATGCTATGATTCTTACATCACTTATCCAAAATGATGATCATTTAGATGCAGAATTACATAAAATTTTTAGTCAGAGTATCCAAACTAATGAAGATATTAAAGAAGAAACAGGAAATCAAACCCTTGATGTCAAAACCGAAGATATTTCAATCCCAGATGATTCAGATGCATCAGTTGCTGTGATTGGTAAAGATGAAGAAGTTACAGCACCGGTATATTTAAACGTCAGCAAAGAAGTAGAATTTACTGAAAATGAAAGTGATTATTGAGATTCAATTGGGATAAAAGTTGATAATAAATCAACTTTTGATAATTTGACAACAGATTATTTATACGAAGATCCAAAAGATTGAATTATGAGTAATACCGATGAAATATCTGATGAGCAAACTAAAACCGTGGTAAATGATGACTTTTTAAAAGATGTTGATGAATTTACCAAAACTGTTGAAATGAAAATAGAACGAAAGGATAAATAATGAACCTTTCTGATGTTTTATCAATACTTTCAAAAAATATTAAACGAAAAATTATTTTGCACTTATTTACCTGTCACGAACAAGAATGCGATGTTTTAACACTTGCTCAAACCTTAAAAAGCAAACAAGCCAATATTTCAAAACACCTTAGCGACCTAAAGAAAAAAAACATCATTGATGCTAACAAAAAAGGTTTATTCACTTATTACTTTTTAAATAAAAAATTTAAAAAGAAATATTTTGATCTTCTTAACACTACACATACATTAAATACTGAAAATGTGGATTGCAAATGCATTAACGATGGACACATTAAATAATGAATCATAAAATTTCTTTATTTTCTATTACCTATGGAACCAGAATTTTATTTCTGGTTACTATTTTGCTAGGTGTTTCTAGCATCATTTTAGAAACATATATGCCTTTATTTGTTAAAGACATCACTGATACAGTTTCTGATGCATTCAAAAACTATGATGATAAATATCACATTGTGCTTAAAAATGCTGCATTATTAGTTTCTTTTGGTATCTTAATCGGTGGTTTCACTATGCTTAGTGCTTATTTAAATGTTATTGCTCGGTATCGTTTTGCAAAGAATTTACGTTTAAAACTTTTTTCCAAAATACAAACTTTTTCATTTGAAGATATGGATAAATTTTCAACAGGTGTGATTGTAAACCGACTTAATACCGATATTGATAACATTGTAAAGTTGTATGGTATTATGGGCCGACCATTATTTAGACTACCAATTATGTTTATCAGTTCTTTGGTTTTCGCTATTACACAATCAGGTGTGCTATCAATTATTTTTGCAGTCAGTTTACCATTATTATTTGGTTTCTTTTTAATTATGTGAAAATACGGTATCCCGATTTTTTATAAAACATTTAAAAAATCTGATCAATATAATACAAAGTTGCAAGAAAACCTTAATTCTATGAGGCTGATTAAATCATATGTAACAGAAAACCAAGAAGCACAAAACCACGATGCTGTAAACAATCAAATGCGAGATATTAACATCAAAGGTGAAAAGGTTTTTACTTGATATCATATTGTGATTATGAATACCATTTTTATGTCAGTGATTACTTTAGTTGTTATTGGAGTAAATCAAGTGCTTGCACAAAAAATAAAAATCGGTACTATTACAGCTTTTTCAACTTACATATGAATGATAACTGGTTCTTTTCTAGGGATTTTAAACATCTCAGGTGAACTGTTTCGCTCTATACCAAGTGCTAAAAGATATAATGAGCTAATTAAGCATCAAGTTTCGATTATTGAAAAAGAAACTTGCATTAATAAAGAAATTTTAGGTGAAGTTGAATTTAAAAATGTGTACTTAAAATATCATGGTAACTCTTTCAACTCATTAGAAAACATTAATTTAAAAATTAAGGTAGGTCAAAGTATCGGGATAATTGGTGCTACATCATCAGGAAAAAGCAGCATACTTTCGCTGATACCAAGGTTTTATGATGCAACCGATGGATGTGTTTTAATAGATGGAATTGATGTAAAAGATTATTCTTTTTCTTCGCTTCGCTCTGGTATTTCAGCAGTTTTTCAAGATACATCACTTTTTTCAGGAAGCATTCGTGATAACATCAAATGAGGTAATCCTGATGCCAGCGATGAGCAAATTATCGATGTGCTAAAACAAGTTTGCATCTGAGATTTTGTAGCAAGTCAAAAAGAACAATTGGATTATCAAATTTTACAGGGTGGTAAAAATTTATCAGGTGGACAAAAGCAAAGGTTATATTTAGCAAGAGCATTGATTAAAAATCCTAAAATACTACTTTTAGATGATGCAACATCAGCATTAGATGCTAAAACTGAAAAAAGTATTTTATCAGTTTTAAATAACATTAAAACTACCAAAATTATTGTTTCACAAAAAATTGCTTCACTTGCTATTTGTGATCAAATTGTTGTGATTGAAAATGGAATGATAACAAATGTAGGTACTCACAATGAACTTATAAAAACTAATTCATATTATCAGAAACTAAATATGTTGCAAGGTGCTTTAGGAGGTCTTGATGCGAAATAATTTTCATACCTCTTTTGCTAAGCAAGTTCCAAAACTAACAAATAAACAAAAAATTTCTACCTTTAAAAATATTTTAAAACTACTATGAAAAGATAATAAAATAGTTTTAATTATTTCTTTGTTTTTAATCATTATTGGCTCAGGTGGTCTGTTATATAATCAAGTTTTTATCGGAAAAATTATTATTGATGGATTTTTAAATAA
Organism: Mycoplasma sp. 4013; assembly: GCF_054353875.1. Classification (NCBI taxonomy): domain Bacteria; kingdom Bacillati; phylum Mycoplasmatota; class Mollicutes; order Mycoplasmatales; family Mycoplasmataceae; genus Mycoplasma; species Mycoplasma sp. 4013. The sequence goes on from NZ_JBTHHK010000004.1 coordinate 21,504, forward strand.
TTTTTCTGCTAATGCACAAAATTATGCAAAAACATTTAACTATAAATGGTTTTATATTGTTGTTGCTTTATCAGCTGTATGATTTTTTATAACAGTTTTCGCTGGTTTTATCTGAAAAAGATTATTAATTAAAGTTTCGAATCATACATTAACTAAGTTACGTAGCAACTTATATAAGCATATTCAAAGTCTACCCATTGCATTCTTTGATGCTAATTCTAAAGGCGACTTAATGGCTCGCTTTACATCCGATATTGATACATTAAGGGATTTTTTATCTAACTCGCTTCCTAAGGTTATTGATACATTTATCACTTTAAGTGTTTCAGTAGTAGTTATGTTTTCGCTGAATTGAAAACTTGCCTTAATTATGCTTGCAGTGATGTTACTGATTTTAATGTTTTCATATTTTATCGGGATGCAATCTAAAAAAGGATTTATCAAGCGTCAAAGAAGCAATGGTGCTTTATCAGGATTTACTGAAGAAGTAGTATCAAATTTAAAGACATTAAAAATCTTTGGTCAAGAGCAAAATGTTTTAAATGATTATCAAAAATATTCAAATTCTTTATACCAAGACGAACTAAAAGCCCGTGGTTATGCTGATTTGTTGTTTCCGTTTGCAATGTGGACAGGTAACATAGGATATATTATTGTAGCTGTTTTTGGAGCAATTTTATTGATCAACGGACAAAGCGAGGGTTTCGGATTAAGTGTTGGGGTATTAATAGCATTTACTCAGTTTGCTAAAAGTTTTTCTGGTCCTGTTTCTTCTATTTTAGAAATAGCCAATTCGATAATCATCGCATTAGCAGGTGGTAAACGTGTGTTTGATATTCTTAAGCAATCCCCAGAAATCAATCACGGTAACATCCAAACTGTTAAAGTTGTTTTAAAAAACAACCAATACATCGAATCTGAATCAGATGCAGCATTTTGAGCATATAAATTTACTGATGCATATGGATATTTAACAGGTTATCAAAAAGTTCAAGGAGAGATTGTTTTTGATAATGTGTCTTTTGGATATGATCAAAATATTGCTATAAAAAACATCTCATTTAAAGCAAAAGCAGGAAGTAAAATCGCACTAGTTGGGCCAACTGGCGCTGGTAAAACCACCATCACTTCCTTATTAATACGCTTTTATGAGCAAAATAGCGGGGATATTTATATCGACGGGATTAATATCAAAGAGATTGATAAAAACTCACTACGCAAGGTGATAGGTATGATTTTACAGGATGCATCATTATTTTCTGACACAGTAGCCAACAACATAACTTACGGATTCGATGCAATTGACCAGCAACAGTTACATAAATCCATTCTTGTTTCAAATTTAACAGAGCATATAAATAAATTGGATGCTAAAGAACACACCTACCTCAAAGATCGTGGTAGCAAACTCTCGCAAGGACAAAAACAACTTATTACAATTGCAAGGGTTACTTATAAAAATCCACCTATTTTAATCTTTGATGAAGCAACATCAAATATAGATACCTTAACTGAATCTCAAATACAAACATCGATGGATAAATTAATGCAAAATCGAACTACTTTTATTATCGCGCATCGATTAAGCACCATTAAAAATGCTGATTTGATATTAGTAATTAATGCTGGACAAATTATCGTGCAAGGTAGTCACCAGCAACTGCTACAAAATCAAGGTAAATACTTTCAGTTATGAAATAATTCACAAAAACAAAATATCTAACACTGCTTTGCAGTGTTTTTGAATCAAAAAAAACATCGCAGATGCGATGTTTTTAAAAATTATTGATTTGATTTTTTCTTCTTGTTTTTAAATCAAGTATATCCAAAGGTTGCAATACCTAGAACAAATGCTAATACAGCGATTACAATACCAGCAATTGCTCCACCAGTTGGTCCAGTAGATTTTTCAACAGTTTTTGATGTTTGTGCATTTTTATTATCTTGTGGATTTTGGTCTTTTGGTTTGTTTTCAGAAGTAGGTGGAGTGGTTGTTGATCCACTATTGCCTCCTTCTTGTGGTTTTGAACCATCAGTATTTGATGGGTTATTAGTGCTTCCGCCTTGCTCTGGTTTTTGAGTATCTTTATCACCATTTTCTGGTGTATCTGGCTGAGTAGGTAAGGTCGGTTTTGGACTTAATAGTTGTAACACTTTTGATTTAAAGTTTGCTAATTCATTTTCGGTTTTAGCTTCCTTAACTTCTTGCTCTAAGTCTGCTTTCAGTTTTTCGTTTGTTAGTTTATCTAATAAACGTTTGATGCTATTAGATAAAACTTCTTTATTTTTCTTGCTTTGTTGCACTTTATCATTAATTGCATTAATGATTTTAACTAATGCAGCAGTATCTTTTGCTTTTGCAAGTTGATCTTTAAATTCTTGTTGAAGATCTGAATCTAGGCCTTCGGTCAATGTGACAGCTTGTTTTTTAGCAGTTTCAAGTTTAGTTGGTGAAATTGCTAACATACTTTGTGCATCTTGAATTTGTTTTACATATTTTTGGATATCTGATGCAGTTAACATCGATGGATCATGATTGATTGTTTTAATTTGATTGATTGTATCAAGATATGCTTGGTATGAATCATTGGTATAGATTTCATCAGTATTAGCAAGTGGTGTTAATAAATTATCTAATGAAGCAACTAATTCATCTTTTTGAGTTTGTGCATCTTCATTAGCACGATTCATCCGATCTAAAGCTTTTTGTAAATCCTCTAATTTAGCATCTTTGTTGTTTAAAGTTGCCAATCATTGATCAATTTGTTTTTGTAATTGTTGTGATTGTTGTGGGAATTTTAGAGCGTTTTCAGCAATAAATGCTTTTGCTTTAGTAATTGCATCTGCAAGGTTTGTATATGTAGTTCCTAAATCATTTGGTTTTAAACTATCGATTGATTGTTTTACTAATTGGTTAACTTGATAGTAATCAGCAGGGGTTGCTGTTCCAGATTTAATTTTTGAATCAAGTTGTTTCTTTGCTTGCTGTAATTTTGCAAAAGTTTGTGGATCATAGTGACTTGCATCTAATGAATCGATTTTAGTTAAATTATAATCAGAAACTTGTTGATCGAAGCTGGTGTATTTTAAAGTAGGTTGCACTTGATCGAATCTATCCTTTAGAGCTTGATAATCAGCTTGTGAATAAAGATTTTGATTCTTTGGATCAATCATTTGTTTTGCACTAGTTAATAATAACTGATATAACGCATAGTTAGCATCTTGCACATATGAGGTATTAGGAAGTGTAGCATTAATAATATCATTTAATGTTTTAACATTATCTGCTGTTATTTTAAGATCACCTTTTTGTGCATTATCAATACTTTCTTTGATGTTATTTAAAGTATTAATAGGTAATTTTGCATTATCTGCAACTAATGCACTAACTTGTTCTTTTAATTTATTTCAACGATCTTGTGCTTCTTTAGTTCAAGCATCAAAGTTTTCTGGTGTCTTATCAACTTGTGTTTTTAATGCTGCTAAGGTTATTTGCTCGTGGCTATCATCGCTAGAAGTGGTAGGACGCCTTGATGGAGCAAGTTCATAAATAACTGGTTTTTTATCACTTCAATCTATTTGAAAGCCGATGATTTTCTTATTGCTATCTGATTGAGTTAAATCAAAGGTCATATTTGAAAATGCTAATAATCCAAGTTTTTGTGTTTCTTGTTTTTTAGTATTTTTATCATAAAGCATCACTGAAATGGTTGCGTTGGTTGCTGATCCATCAGAATATACTAATAAATCCTTATCATCATATGTATTAGGATCAACATAGAATTTTAAACTTCCATTTTGTGTATCTGGACTTCAGTAAGTGTTGTAATTTCCATCTAAGAATTTAACTGGGTAGTTGTTCTTGTTAGCAGGTAAATAATTAGTTCCATCAAATCTTGGGTCTTTTGGAACATTATCTCAATTATCATTTACTACAATTTCATTGATTTGTACTCCACGAGATAAATTATGATTATTATTATCTAAAAGTATATTAAGTGTCTTGGTAAATACTATTTTTACATATCTAACATTCTTGTTAGTTAGTTCAGAAATTTTATCAGCATCAAAATATCTATAATTTGGTCGCTGTGGATCTACTTTTACAATATTTTTAAATTGTGGATATGATAAGTTGTTAGTTTGAATATATTGTGGATCTTTAACTTCTGATAACGAAGTAGGATTAGTGCTACTTTCACCTGCTGGTGTACTGTTATAGATTTCATGTCAATCCGAATCAGTATTAGTATTTTTATCAGAAACTAAGATTTTAAAGAATCTTGGATAGTTATAAGTATCTTTATCTACATACATCTTTAATGAATTTAAGGTTACTGTATTTCCTAAATCATAAATGATGTAATCATTTTGAAGTGGATACCCATTATAAATATCATATGTTGATACATTACCATCTATAGCATTACCTGAATAACGAGTATCTTCACCTCAACCGTTAATTGTTTGCACATTTGAACCAATCATTCTTCCGTATGTTTTACTATCTACAACTTTTACATCTAAGCTAGAAAGGGTTGGTTCCTGATTATTTTCACCTGTTGTGGTTGTAGCCTTTTTAATTCTAATGTATCTTGCAAACTTGTTGTTATCATCAAAGGTTCCTGTATATGGATATCATTCGATTCCGTTTCTTGATGTTTCTAATGATACATTATTGGGAATGCTATCTTGTCCGTTTAACTTAATAGTATTAAGTTGATACATTTGCTTTAAGTCTAAGCCAACATATTTATCTGTTGTTAAGTTTACTGGTGTAGTTGATGAAGCACCATCGGAACCAGTTGTTTTACCAACAAATAATCCAAATTCATCCTTATCAACAATTTGTGTAAACAAATTAGTTGTATCACTTGATTCTTTATCAGTATATAAATATTGATTTCCAGGTCCAAATAAATGGATCGAAACTAATGATAATGGTCCAGAAAATGAAGTATCAGTAGAACGTAATCTGAAAAATTGTGCAAATGCCTTACCACGAATGATTTGGTATCTTTGTGATGGAACTAAGTTACCGAATTTAACTCAAGCACCAGTAGCAGATTCAGAACCAGATGCTTTAGCATTAGCATCTCAATATTCAATTACACCATTATTTAAATAACTAACTGATGGGTCATTTTTTCCTTGGTCGATAACTACTGATGAAACCTCTGCTGCATTAGCTAATTTAAATTGAATAAATTTATTATTAGTAAAATTATTGATTGAAACATTGTTATCAAAAATAGATTTATTTATATTTAAAACATTAACATCTGTAAAATTTAGTTTATTAGCAGAATCACTTCCGTGGATTTGGTCATCATGTTGCAAGACTAATGCAGTTGTTCCAGCCCTTGGAGCTGTATCAGTATTAACAACAAATTCATAAATACGGAATCATTTATTTCTACCTATTCCAGTTTCGGTATCAATCATACGAATGGCACGAACATTTTTTTGGTTTACTGAAATTTTAAAGGGATTTGAAGTTGAAAAACTAGATGTGATTAAAGTATAAGAGTTATCTGTTGTTGTCGAACCATCAGACGAACTATTTGATTGAGTATCAGCTTTCTTAGGCAAATCATTTCATACATCTTTGTTATCTGTATCAAGATGATATTGAATTTTAAATTTAGTGAAATACTCTTCTCCATTAGATGTATTGGTTCCAAATTTAATTTGTAAATCTTTAACATCGATTGGTTTATCAAATTTAACCCCAAAGTAGTTGTTAGGTAAGATACGATTATTATTTGTTCGATTCGCATCCAATGTATAGACGAATTGTCTTTGGTTGTTTAAAGTAAATATTGAACCAGGAATATTTTGTTGAGTATTTGGACTAGTTAAATCGGTAATAATACTCATTCCATTATTTTGTGGGTCTGCAGCAGTTGGAAGTAGTTTTTCTACCTTTGCCAATAGCTGTGGTGTTAATAACGAAGTAAGATTACGAGTAAAGTGTGATCCGATACCAATATCCCTAAATGAAGTTGAATAATAGTTACGACTTTGATATGATTGGAAATAATTTTGTGCTTTTATATAATAATCAACAATTTCTTCATCATCTGGATTAGATTTATTTGCTTCAATATAAGTTAACACAAAGTATTTTTGTGCCTGAAAATAATCTGAAGCAGCTAAAACAAATTCATGAATGGTATCGATAAATTTAGAATGTGATTTATTTTCTAATAAAATCTGTATTTGTGGAAATAAATAATTTAATTGTGTTAAATAAGTCTGCGCTTCTTTTTCATGATAAGTGCTAGTTCCCTTGCTATTATCACTATTTAAAACATCATAAAAATTAGATGCTGCAGGAGTTAATCCATCTCCGGCAAAAAGTGCTTCTGAATAAGTATCTTGAGCAATGTATGCTCCTAGTCTTCTTAAAGCAATTGATTCAGGTGTTTCAATTGCTGTATTATTAGCAATAGCACGAAACGAAGCTTGATATATAAGATCCTTTTCAATTTGTCTACCATCACCTGCTGGTAATATTTTTCAAGTAATGTTAGCTAAATCAAAGAAACCAAATTTTGAAAACTCTGCTTTTTTATTTCCGGTAGATAAAATAAATCCGATAAATTTACTTGGATCAACATTAACAGATGTATATTCTCCGTTATATCCATCTTGAGCATTTGGCCGAAGCAATTCTTCAGCAGTTCTTAAATATAATTTATTTGCATCACGAGCAAAATCATCTGGATATTCTTTAAAGAAGATCGGTTTAATTTGTTGTCCATCTTGGGTATATTTGTCTACATCGTATTCATTAATGTATTGGTGATCATTAAATTCATCATCTAAAATCAACGGTTGCACTTCTGATGGAAGCGATGCATAATATGAAATAAATCCTGGTGTTTTAGTAGAAGCACTTTTTGTAAGCGTGGAGTAATCGCAGATGAGCGACCAAAATATCCTTGGAAGATAATATTAGTATCTAAATCAGGATAGGTGCTTTTTAAACTCTTGATTCAAGCAACTAAATCAGTGAATAATTGCACCGTTTTAGGTGATTGCTCACCCATAGACATTAATCCGATTTTACGAACACCAGCCTTAATTGCTTGTAAGTATTTAGCTTTTAAAAGTGTTAAATTAGCATCATAATTTTCATTGGTAAAATCTGATAAAGCATCTAAGGCAAAAACAAATTTAACATGAGTTTCTTTTGAAACTTTGGCTAATTCTGTAAGTTCATCCAGTTGTGCTTGATTGAGTGGAACCATTCAAACTTTTTGTGTTTGTTTATCTGTATCTGAATCACCATCTTTAGTAGTTATTTGATTTTGATTATTAGCATAAGCTCCAGCTAGTGTTTTATCAGGTTCAAAGATATAAGTATTGATTTTATAGTAGCTTGAAAAGCGCATAATATCAATCATTTCATCTTTAGTCTGATTATGTTCAGCACCATCAAAAACACGGTGTGAGTCCATGAATCCACGGATTTTAACATCAGCATAATCCTTAATAGTAAAGTCTTCTATTTTATATCCATCAAGTTGTTGGAAAATATGTCATAAAGTAGTTGCACCAAAGAAAGCTGCATCTGAATCTTTTGCTAATAATGAAATGTAATTATCTTGAGTTTTAATTACATATGCATCATTTTTAGCAAAATTACTTGCTGCAAAATCATCGCTTGAATCTATTTTTTTAATATCATTATCAACTAAATTGTCACTATCTCCTTGGATACCAACAAGGATGTTGGTTTTTCCACTCACAACACTTCTTGATTCACTTGAAGTAATATGTCTAAAAGCAAGCGCTTCTTGGATACGGTTTTTAGTTGCTGAATCGATTCCGTTTTCATATACTAAGTTAACATCTTGACTAATCAAAGAAGTTTTGTTTTGATACAAAATATTATGAACCATTGGAAAAATAGCATATTCTTGGTGTGAAGCAACTTGTTCACTTTGGTTGCTGGTAGCAGCAGCTACACAAGCAGTTGCTACGGTAGAAGCGCCAAAAAATAATGCTTTAAGTTTAGTTTTATTCATTATATACTCCTTTAATTATCCATTTTCTTAGATTTTTTCTTAAATACAAATACTGATGCTGCAACTAATGCTGCTGCTAGGACTAATAACACAACGATTGCTGCAATAGCACCTTTGTTATTTGAAGTTGTAACAACTTTTGGATTTTCATCTTTAGGTTTTTGTGGAGTTGTAGGTTGCTCTGGTTTGCTTTCAGGAGCAGGTTTTTGAGCTTCTTTATCAGCTTGTTCTTGGGCATCAGTAATTTTTTTGCGTATTTGCAATAACTGTGCTTTTGTAGTTGCATCTTTTAACTCGTTCTTAAAACTTTCTTTTGATGCAGCATCTTTGATTTGATCAGCTTGCTGTGAAACTAAATTTAAAAGATAATTGAAACTTAGCTTTTGTGCAATTGTTAATTCTTTAGCTAATAAATCATTATTAGTTGCATTATTAACATCATCTAAAATACTTTGTTTAATATCTGGTGTTAAATCTTTAATTTCTTCAGAAATTGCTTTTGAAGTTTGGTTTGCATCATTTACCTTAACTTTTAGCACAGCTAAAGCATCTAAAGTAGGTTGTGCTAAGCTATCAAGCTTATCTATGCTTTGTAAACCATTTACCATCGCATCGTATTGTGCATTTAGTGCTGTCAGTGAGTTAGAATAAGTGTTTTTCAAGGCCTGTGAAGCTAATCCAGCAATTAAAGCATTGATGTCTTGGTTTAATGTGGTTACTTGGTTTTGTTTGTCTAATAATGCTGTAAGTTGGCTTGCAACTTTGTCTACATCGGTTTTGGTAAATGCTTTTGCTAAAAGATTTTCAAGAGCTGCTTTTTTAGGTTCTTGCAATAATTTTGGTAAATCTTTGTTTACTGCATTTACAGCATCGGTGTATTTACTTCATTCTTGGAATGAATATTCTTCTTGAAGATGTTCGATGATTCGAGTAAGTTCAGATGAGTTATTAGTTGCATCAACACGAGCTAAGTAGTTGGATTTATCATCTAATTTAGCAATTAATGCTTTTGCTAATGTTTTTGCATCATCTAAGTTGGTAGAATTTACAACTAATGCTTTAGCTGTTTCTTTAAGATTGGCTTCATCTTGGTTAATTTGCGCTTGTGATAATAAATCAATTTTAGAACCAGAAACATTAGAAGCAATGCGATCTAAAACAGCTTGATATTCACGATATGATGCATCGGTTCAGACATTATTATCATTAGAAATCGGATCTAATAATAATAACTTGTATTTTGCAATTGCTAAATTACGTTCATTAATAACTGATTCAGTAACAGCTTTTAATGAATCTAAGGCTTCTTGCACTTTATCAGCTGTAATATATTGTGAATATACTATATTATCATCATTTTGCACCTCAGTTAACAACTGATTTGATAAAGCAGGGAACTTTAATTGGTATTTATCATTAAATGGATATGAATGAGCATCACGATATGCTTCGTATTCTTTAATTTTTGCACCGACAGTAGATTCTTCTAATGCAGCATATTTAGTATCAAATTGTTCATTTAGTTGTTTGTAATTATCTTCAGTTGTAGAATCACTAGAAGTATTAACTTTTGAACGAATTGATTCCACATGAGTTTTAAGATCATTGAAACTTGGATATTGATATTCGATTGGATTTAATAAATCAAATTTTGCAACATTTAACTGAGCAATTTGCTTGTTAAATGTTGGTAGTTTAACTAATGCTTCTTTAGTTTTCATAAGTTGATTGATCATCGCATTTGTAACTGATGTGGTTAAATTATTTGGATTTGCTAATGCTAATTTAGCTTCATTAACAGCATCTTGATATGGCTGATATGAAGTTTTTGTATATAAAGCAGGATTTACGTAACCATTTAATAAATATTGCAGATAAGTAGCTGAGGAAACTTTAGCATATGTTGGAAAAGGAACAGGTATTTTTATAGTATATTTTTCTGCATCCACATTAGCAGTTGCTTTAATGGTTGGAAAGTATAAAGCGTCTACATATTTATCAACATAACGCTGAAGAGCTTGTCTTGTAACTCTTTGGATGTTTTCCTCTGCTTTTGCATCTTTTTGAGTATCTGTCGTATCAGTTGTGGCTGCTGCACGTTTAGCTCTTGTATTTTTTGCTGGTTCAGTAGCTTTATCCTTAGAATCAATTAATTGCTTAAGAGCATGTTCAGCGTTTACATATGCATCCTTTGATTCTTTGGTTCGATTATTAGTATCATTTTGAATTTCATAAGATGATTTTAACTTATTAATTGCTGTTTTATCTGCAACTTCCCCAGTAATTACATAAGGGTTAAATTGCACAATTTTTGGTTTTTTACCACTTCATTTAATTTTAAATCCAACTAAGTTTGCACTGTTTATACCCTGTAAATAGGCATCAGGTTTATATAAAGAAAATGTTACGATGTTGTTAAATAAGGTTCCAAGTCTTTTGTATTCATATTTACCATCTAATATATTATATGTAATTTGATAGACAACAGCATCTGATGGTTGTCCAGTCGAAACTACCATTAAGTTTTTATCTTTTCAGTTGGTATCAGCAACATTGTAATATAACTCACCAGTTTCTTCTTTTGGTTCTCAATAGGTAGTATAATCAGCATCCAGCATTGCAGCAGGTTCATGTTCTACCGAAGCAGCTTGATAATTAGTTCCAGAGAATCTAGGATCAGTTTTTGAATAATATTTTCCACCATTAACTTGGATTTCGTTGATTTCTAATAAGCGATTGACCGGATAATCTTTTTTAATTAATAATTTTACATATCTAGCTTTAGTATCAGTTAAATTATCAACACCTCATCATTTAAATCGTGGATGTTCAGTATCAATAGTTCCACTATTGGTGCGAGCTAAAATATCTTCTAAGTTATTTGGATCATTTCCGATTTCAAATAATGATTTTCATTCGGTATTTTTATCATTTGTTTGAGCTACTAATACTTCTAAGTCTCTTGGATAATTATATGAGTTGTTATTTGCATAGATTTTTAATGATGTTAAATCAATATCAGAACCTAAATCATAAACAACTTCGTTATTTGCTTTTGGAGTTGAGATAAATTTAGTTGATGTATCGAAATCACCATCAAAACCACCATAGTTATTTTCAATGTTAGAAGCTTCTAAATCACTATCTACAATGCGACCAAAACGATCAAAGTCTTTAACTGTTACTGTCATACCACTAAAGTAAATATCTTTTGATGTTGTATCAGTTTTAGTTTCGCCTAAACCAAAATCACTATTATCATATAAGTCTTTTGAGTATTGTAATCGAATGTATCTAACCGGCTTATCAGTTAGTTGTGTGCTATTATATAAATTAAATCAAATTACACCATCAGTTGATGCTTGACTAATAAGGTATTCTGGAAGCGCACTTGCAAATTTGACATCTTTTAAAGTATAAATCTTTTGTAAATCTAATCCGAAACCACTTTTATCTTTTACTTTAACTGATACTGTGTTTCCTTCTTTGGCAAATAATTTAAAGGTATCATTATTATATGATGATAATAATTTATCAGTGTTAACATTATAAGAATGATATATATAAGCAGTTGTTACCGGATTTTCAAGTGGGGTAATAAATAAATGTTTAATATCTCATGATGGTTTTGCTGTAAATCCAGTTGTAGGTTTAATACGGATACCATTATATTTTTTAGTATCAGTAATTTTAATTACATCATCACCTGTAGAATTTTGAATAGTCGATAAAGTGGTAAAAGTATCATTAACATACCCTTGCACGATATATTTATCTAAAAAGTTATCCCCTTGCACAAAGTGGATTGAACTAATCGCACTGTGACGATCAAAGTTTACATCAACATAGTCTCCAGAATAATCTACATTATTGCTATTATTATTATTAGAAACATTATTTGTTCCTGAACCACCAGATGCTGTAACTGATGTAGTAAGTTTAGTAACAGTATCTGAATCTGGATTAACAATATCATTGATTGATTGATCGGAAGTATATTTCATTACTGTAAAAGGATAATAATGCACTCCTTCAACAGCTTCATTAGGTCCATATATTTGTAAACCTGCTAGTTTTAATGGATTATCTCCTTGTGTATTGTTTGTTGCTCTAGAAACAAGTGAGATATATTGAGTTTTTGCATATCCATATGTTTCATAGTATTCTGCTTTTGCATCTTCAGAACTTTGTGCTTTAATATAACTATTATCATAACCTTTACCAAAATTCTTTCAAGTAGATGTAGCAGAATCATAATATTGAACTTGGATTAGCGGGAAACCTTTGTTAATATTGTTTATATCTTGTTGGAAAGCAACAGCAGAAACTTCTGATAATTTATCTAATTTAAAGATAATTTGATCTAAATTTTTTGCATTTTTAGTTCCAAAAGTTTCTGTGGTAGAAAAATTGTCATCAGTTAATTTTTCTAATTCAGTTTTAGTTGTATTAGTAGGATTTTTCAACTTCGAAGTATCTACCCCACTAAGATTATCGGTTGAATTATTATAAAAATTATAATTTAGTTTTTGTAAATCATTTATATCTGTTTGTGGATTTACTAAGAATTCTAAAAGTCTAAATTCATCATTATTAGTAGTGTTGCTATCATTTTTAATTCTTACCCCAATTACATCATCGATCGGTTTAGTAAGTTTAATCACCTTACGAACTGATGATTGGATGCCAGTTACAGTGGCAACGGATGCATTTTGACCATCAATACTATGTCACGAAGATTCTTTGATTGTTTTTTTTGTTAAATCAATTATATTTGTTTTTTGTCTTTTCTCTGCAGTATATGTAGTAACATCCAAATCTGATGCATAATCTACATCATCTGCATAGAGTACTTGAATTTTAGCATTATCAAAGTGATCCTTGACATTACTATTTTTATATCCTGCATATCTTAATCAAAGTTCTCTGAATTGAATTGGTTTATCAAATAATGTTCCAAAGTATTTATTTTTGTTATCGGGTGGTACTGAACCTGTTTGATTTCCATAAATTAAAACTCTTTGGTTATTTTTTTGTAAAACTCATTTTACATCAGATTTAGAATCTTTGTTTTGTAAGTTTGTGATCACTTCTTGATTTCTCGGAACATCTCCAAGACTCTTGTGTAATTCATGATTTACAACTGGGATAAGTCATTGAATAAAGGGTTTAAGAACCTTGTTTCCAGCATTTACTTCAACTGCTACACCATCGTAGTTATACTGATGTGATTCAATGGCACTCTTATATAAATTTACTCCTAATGTGAATGCATTAAGTGCATCATCATATTTATTTGCTTTAATATCAACAGCTGCATCAATTAGATGATTTGCTGCTGTTGATAAATCTTTAAGCATATTTGCTCAAGGTTTAATTTCTGAAAAGAATGCTTTGGTTTTTGTTGCTGTTGAAATTTTTAATAAATCCACTGCATCAGTTAAATTAGTTAACTCATCTTGTAATGTATATACATCATATAAATTAAATGCTTTAGTATTATATGTTTGTTTAAACTTATTAGCATGACTTTCTAAAGCAACTGAATCGGTATTAGCAACAGTGTTTGTTGCTGAATAAGGATTATCAAATAATCTTAATGCAATGGTACGTAATGCTTGTGCGTCTTTGCTCTCTAAATCTGAATCATTTAAAAGATAATTAAATGATTGTACTCAGGCATCGTTAGATGATTGTCATACCTTTCATCCATAATTTGCTGTTTCAAATAATGCGATGCGAGAAGCAAGTTTGGCTTGCATTGGTTTTACAATAATTCCATCTAATCCTTTAGTTAAAGATTGATTATTTGTAATAGATGGTAGATATGTTGATAAACCACCTAAAACCATATTTCCTTGATCTTCATATTTTTGAGTTGTCGGTCAATTTAATAATAAACTAACTCCACGATTTGCTTTATTTACAAAGTCACTTACATTTGATGCAACTTCTGCTGCCTTAGATTTAGGTAATTTTACAATCTCAATTTCTTTTGGTAATAAATTGTAATAATCTTGGTAATCAGTATTAGATACTAAAAATAAAGTTGATGCATCAAAATCTGAAAAAGCAGTAACGACTTTTTCTTTAATTCAAGATGTTAAATCATTTAAGATTTTAGTATTTAAATTCGCATCATTGCTTGCATAGAGTGCAACACGTTTAACACCAGCTGTTGCAAGTTGTCAAATTTTACTTTCTAAACTGGCTAAATCTGAATTATATGTATTTGCTGTAAAGTCACCTTGGTTAAATGGATTAATTGTATATACAAATCTTACTTTAGTAGATTCTCCAGTTGTTGCTAATTCTTTGATATTAGCAAGCTCTCCTGGTGTATATAATAATTTTCATTGACTACTATTTTTTAAATCATCGCTAGCAGCATATAAATATGTATTTAATTTATATTTAGATGCTCACGCAAAATAATCAAGACGATCTTGTTGTGATCACTGTGATTCTTTGAAATCATCTAATGTTCCACGCATTTTTATATCTGCATAGTCTTTAATGGTAAATTTTTCAATTTCATAACCATTAAGTTGTTTAAAGACTTCTGCTAAGGTAGTTGCAGCATAAAAAGCAGCATTAGTATTTTTTGCTAAAACAGAAACATATCCATCTTTTAAAGTTGAAATTCAATATGCATCAGTTTGAAGTCATAAATTATCTCCATAAGGTAGATTATTTGATAAATCTGATAATTTATTATCAACTAAAACATCTGAATCTCCATGAATCCCTACTAAAATATTTGTTTTACCTTTAACAAACCTTCTAGAAACAGAATATTTTAATCCTTTATCTTTAAAAATTGTTTCATATTTTGCTCTAGTAACAGAATCAATTCCGTTTTCAAATACTAAATTGACTTCTCTAGTAACTAAAAAAGTTCGTTTTGCACTGTTAGTTGTATCTGTTGAATATGAAATAGAATGCACATATGGAGTAATTTTATATGTGGTTGTCTGTCCTTGTTGGTCAGAAACACTTGATGTTGTTGAAGCAGTCTGACTTTGTCCTTGTGTAGGTGTTCCTGCTGAAGCAGCAGCAACACCAGCAAGTAGTCCTAAACTACCACTAGCACCAAGAAATAATTTTAATTTTCTTTTGATTTTCATTTCACCTCAATAAAGTAATAATTAGGTATAACTTTAAACTTTTATTAACATACAAATGTATGTTTTTATCTTTTTAAAGATATACAAAGAAATTATAAATGTTTTTTTTTTTTTTTTTGCTTACATAATGCTATTAATTCGTTACTACTTTTAAAATCATTGAAATATGTAAGTTAAATATTTTATGCCTATAAATAAGATAAAAAAGTTTAATACTATTTATATTTTTACTTATTTAAGTTTTAAATATACACATTATTATTAAATTTTTTGTATGTATATAAAATAAAAACCAATAAAAAACTAAAATTTATTAAAATTTTGAACAAAAAATGTTTAACACTTTTATCAAAGTGTTAAACAACTATTTATAGCCAAATTTACCTAAGAAATTTAAATCATCATTTCACTTTTTAGCAACTTTAACTTTCAATGATAAGGTTGTGGGTAATCCAAATTGATGTGCAATTTTGGTACGCGCTGATTTTCCTATTGCTTTAATTTTTTCGGCATTTTTTCCTATTAACATTCCTTTTTGTGAATCTTTTTTAACATAAATAACTGCATCAATCATTATTTTTTGAGAATTAGATTCATCAAATTCCAAGATTTCAACAGCAATTGAATGTGGTAATTCTTCATATAATAAATTAATTGCTGATTCACGAATAATTTCCTTTGCGATAAATCGCATCGATTTATCTGTGATATATTCACTATCATATTGTGGTTGTCCATCATAAGTATATGTTTTAATTAAATCTATTAATGCATTAATAGATTTATCATTATTGATGTTTGTTGAAATAATATGTTCAAAATTATACGCAAGTAATTGCTGCATTTTTTGTTGTAAAAGTTCAGGTTTACCTTGAATTTTATCAATTTTAGAAATTACAGCAATTTTGTGTTTTACATTCTGTATTTTTTCTAAAATCATTTTATCACCATTACCGAGATTCTCATCAGATGGACTTAAAAACAACAATACATCAACATCGTTAGTTGCTTCATAAGCATTTTTATTTAATGTTTGACCTAACTTATTTTCAGGTCTATGGATTCCGGGTGTATCAGTAAAAATAATTTGGTAATTATCATCGTTATATATACCTGTAATTTGATCTCGAGTAGTTTGAGCAGTATCTGTAACAATTGCAACATTGTAACCGATAATAGCATTTAATAAACTGCTTTTTCCAACATTGGGTCTTCCAATAATGCTTGCAAAACAAATTTTCATTATTTAATATTCTCCGAATGAATGGGATATGGACAAAGCTCGATCAATTTATTAATACGAACTTTGCTAGCATCATTGCTATATTGATAAATCAATGCATCATCAGGCATAAATTCTGTCATTACTTGCCTACATCCTGCACACGGGCTTACTTCTGATGTTCCTGAAGAAATAATATGTATTTCCTTGAATTTTCCAACTCTTCCACCATAAGCTACCGAACCAAACAATGCACTTCTTTCGGCACATAAACCAGATGGATATGCAGCGTTTTCAACATTAACACCTTTGTATTGATTTCCATTTTCATCGATTGCAATTGCTGCAACTGCAAATTTTGAATATGGACAATATGAATATTTTAATAATTCTTTTAATTCTTCAACATTTATTTTCATTTTATCCCCTTGTGATTTTTAATGGATTAAAAATTATATCTACAATACTATCCATTTGTTGTTTTTGACTTTCATTTGAATGATCATAACCTTGCAAATGTACCAATCCATGTGTAAATAAATAACAAAATTCACGTTTAAGTGAATGATTAAACTCTTTTGCTTGCATCTTCATTTTATGTCAACATATTACTAGCTCACCTAAAAAATAAATCGGTAGTTTGTCATATAAATTATTTTCTTGAAAACTAAATGAAAGAATATCGGTTACATAATCTTTATTACGATACTCTGAATTAAGTTGTTTAATTTTATTTTTTGAAACAAAGCTTACATCTAAAATAATTTGCTTATTTTTATCAATTTTAAAATAATTAGCAAAATTATTTAAAATATCATACATTTGATTGATAAAAATATCAGTATTTTTAGGTTGATTTGAAAGGTTAATTTGCAGGTTATATTTAAACATAACATAATTATATAAAATTAGTTAAATAAATGTATAAATCAGTTATAAATATATTTATAAATTAATTCTTTTGATTCAATTAAACGAACTGGGATAAATTCAAGGTTTTTTTGTTTTAAAAACATTGATAAATCTGAATTTTTGATAATAATTTCTTCATTTTCATTTATTGCATCAATATTAATTTGATATTGATGCAATTTATCTTCAAAATTAAAGTCAATTTGATAGTTTTTTAATGCTAATTTATCATAAGCTATATTTTTTAAAATCAACTCATTATTATTTTGTCTAATTATCACCTGCTGATATTTATTAATCGACTGATACATAATCAAATAAATAAACATCGCAAACAATGCTAATAATGAAAAAAGTAGTAAATATTCTAAAAAACTAATTTTGTACTTTTTCAAGATTAATTACTTGCGAATCAGCAAAAAGATATTTATTATTATGTGAAATTTCTACTACTTTTTTGTTTTTTAAAATATATCCAAGTGGTTTTTGAAGCATCAAGAAAATCTCTTGTGAAATTGATTCAAATGCTTCATCAAGTAAAACTACATCGTAATCTAAAATAAAAATTCTTAACAACTTAATTATTTGCATTTGTCCACTTGATAAAGAATTGATATTTATATTTTCTATATCATCCAAATTTGCTTTTTTTAAAATAGGATATAACTTAAATCTATTAATGGTATCATTGAAACCAAAAGAATCAGATATCATTAAATATTCAGATATAGACATATCTAATTTTTGATTTTTATCCCCTACATAATAAATTTTTTCACGTATTTGGTTATTGTGTAAATTCATTTTTTGATCATTTATTAAGATTTCACCATAATCAATTTGATATTTACCACTAATGATGTTGCATAATGTAGTTTTGCCACTACCATTATCGCCTTTGATGATATGTTTTTGATCAATTATGAGCCTTGGAATATTAACAACTTTGTAATTAGGATTGCTATTATATGAAAAGGATACATATGATAGATGTATTTTATCAATCGAATTGATATTCTCTAAAAGATTTGAATTTACAGGTTTACCAGTTCTAAAAATATTAAGCATAGTTTTGCTAATCTTATAATCTTTTGACATCTGAAGTGCTTGTGGAATAAATTTTAGAGGTCTGATAAACAAATTTGATGCTGTGATAAAAAATAACAGTTCATATACTTTCAAATTCTGCGATCATATTTGAAATGTTCCATAAATTAGGATGCAAAATGGATAAAAAACATCTAAAAACAATTCAAAATGATTAAAATTTTGCATCTGTAAATTAAAATTAGAATTTTCTTGTATATATGCTGCATAATCATTCAATAAATTCTTTTGATATAAATTTGCAAATGTATAATCAAAATTATCTTTTAAAATATTAATATAATTATTGATTTGTTTATCGGTTAGAATACTTTGAGCAACAATTTGATTTTTGTTTTTAAAATACCAAAACATATAAATGCTAGCAAAAACACTTGTAATTATTCCAAAAGCACCTACAATAAATAACAATTTTTTATTTATAGCAAAAATAATAATCAATGAGATGATAAAACTGATTATGTTTACAAAAACCTTAGACAAAAAAGTCTTTTTATGAATTAAGTAATTCATTAAAGAACTGATGCGATTTTTTATCTCTATTTCACCTAATTGATTAATAATTTTAATATTTTGATGACTTCAAGATTTCAATAAATTATTGAATTCTTTTGAATAACTAGTCAATACTTTATTTTCAAAGATTCTCGTGATCATTATTTGAATTAAACTAATAATTACAAATAAAATAATAAAAAATCCACTCATTAATCATAATTCCTTTTTAAGATGAAATGGAATTATATTTTCAAAAATATATTTTGTTGTTAATGGTGTAATAAGTGAAATAATTATTTGCAGCAAATACATAAAAATCAACTTTATGGAAATACTTAAACCACCGAAATAAGTATTTCTATACTTTTTTGTTATTTGTTTTTGTGCTGCTTTATCTTTACTTATTTTGACCAATATTCCTCGATATAAGTTTAAAAAAATGTTT
This sequence comes from Mycoplasma sp. 4013, assembly GCF_054353875.1. NCBI lineage: Bacteria > Bacillati > Mycoplasmatota > Mollicutes > Mycoplasmatales > Mycoplasmataceae > Mycoplasma > Mycoplasma sp. 4013. The sequence goes on from NZ_JBTHHK010000004.1 coordinate 40,851, forward strand.
TTATCTTGTTTTATTCTTCCTTGTTTTGGATCATAGATTAACAATTTATTTCCTTGCACTTCTTCAATTAGCACCATATGCTGCATATTTTGATTTAAGATAATTGCAGCAAGTGGATATTCATCAACATCAAGTTTTTCAAAATCTTTTGCACTACATTTAAAACTTTGTAACTGATATTGGTATTGTGATAAAGTTTGTTGAAAATGAAATAGACTAATACCTTCTTCTTCATAACTAACATTTAACTTTAATTGGTTTATATCATATTGTTCGTTATAGTATTTATTTGCTAGATGTATAAATACATATAAAGAACAATCTCTTGGATCAATTTGTTTATACATAATTTTTATATTATTTTTCAAAAAAAAGTTACTAATAAGGAACAAAAAATGTGAATATTATGTAAATAATTTAAAAATATGATAAAAATTAGTATAATTATAAAATAAACAAAGGGGTAAAATGGAAGCAAAAACTAAAAGAAAGTTATTTTGATTTTCTGCTCTTGCAACAACTGTAACTGCTGGTGCTTTTGGTTTATCAATTGCAGTTTTAAACACAGGAGCAAGTGATAGAAAGTATTATGAATATAAATATTCAACGCTTGATTCATATATAAATTCTGTTAAATTACCTGGTTTAGCAGATCAACAAGTAAAAAATTTATTACAAAAAGCAGATGTTAATTATCATAATCCTAAGCAATTTGATGATTTAGATTTTTTATATCAACAATTTCGCGAAATTTTAAAACAAGCATTAAAGCCTCGATTAGATAAATTTACTAATTATAATATTTCACTAATTGTCCAAACACAAAACACTAAACAATTAGTGGATGCTTGAAATAGCATTGATAATATTGAAGAATTTTATCAAATCTTGCCTAAAATCAAGGATATTAATAAACAAAACCAATTAGAAACAGAATTTAGAGCAAGCATTACACCAGATAATACATCGGCTGTTTTAGCAAAAGCACAAATGGAAATACAAAAATAAAATCGTCTTTTGACGATTTTATTTTGGTTTTGCTATTAAAAAATTTATATTCTTTCCTTTTTGACTTCATTTAATTTCATAACCTGTTTTAATATTTTGATTATTATATTCTGATTTATGTAAATCATCGGTTTGATAAATTATTTTTCAGTTATTTTGTATTAACGAATCAAGTGAAAATTCAAAAAGTTTGTCATTATCTGTCTTAAATCATAACTTTCCACCTTGTCCTAATAATTGCTTATATGTATCTAAAAATGTTTTATATGTTAGTCGTCTTTTAAAATGTGCATTCTTAGGTCATGGATCACTGAAGGTAAGTCAAATTTTATCACAAGTTCCTTTGAATATTTCATTTATTTTAATCGCATCAGCAGTTATAATAAATAAGTTAGTCAAATTAAGTTCTTCAATTTTTTTGAGAATTTTAACTGCAACAGTTGCATATTTTTCAAGGGCATAATATTTGATATCTGGATTTTGCTTTGCAAGGGATGTTATCATCTCTCCCTTACCTGCACCTATTTCAATAACATTAGTGTGATTTAATTGTATCGGAAATTCTTTTAGATAATAAATAGATTCATTTAATTTACCTTGTGCATTTTTATCAAATCTTAATCTCATATACTCCTTATATTAATAATTTCATTCAAGAAAAAAAGAATTTTTCAAAGATATTGTAGTCTTTATTTAACTTTGGATTATCTGTTAAATCACTGCAATATTTATCATATTCATCAAAAATATCATTAACTTGCGCAACTGCATCTCCATAAATAATATCCATTGTTTCATACTGCGAATTCATACTACGACTATCTAAATTAGCACTACCTGCTCAAGCAATTTGTGAATCAATGATACCGATTTTAGAATGCATAAAATGGTCATTATATATTTTTACCTTTAACCCGTGTTTAATAAGTTTTTTAAGTTGTCATAATCCAATTTGATGCACTATTTTCTTATCTGGTAAGCCTGGAAAGTACACAGTTATTTCTACCCCACTTTTTAAACATAATAAAAATTGTCGATACAGAGCATCGGATGCTGAAAAATATGGTGATGCAATTTTAATACTTTCTTTAGCATTAGCAAATAACTTTAATCAAGTAAATTCGGAAACAGAATGTGGAAAACTTGGTGATTCAGCAACTAAAACAGAATGATTGCGATGGTCATCATCGCAAATTGATGACAAATATTGAGTAGGTTTTAGTTCTTCTTTAGCAAAAATATGTCAAAGTTTTAAAAAAAGTAAGATATAAACATTAACATATTCACCTGTTATTTTATAATTAACATCAATTCAGTGCCCATATTTTTTTGATAATGAAGCATATTCATCAGAAATATTATTTCCGCCAGAAAACACTATTTGTGAATCTATAATAATAAATTTTTGATGGTTGCGGTTAAAACTTGCAGCATTAATAAATGGATAATAAATTTTACCAATATAAATAATTTTAATACCTAACTTAATTAATTTCTTTATTTGTTTTTTTTGAGAATGATATGCACCAAAAAAATCAATTAATCATCTTATTTCGATACCTTGTGAGTGTTTTTGTTTAATAAGATCTAAAAACTCTTTTGAAATTTCGCTTTTTTTGATTATATATGAAATAATAAATACTGATTTTTGAGCATTTTTTATTGCTTCAAATAATGTTTTATAAAACCGATAACCTTCGTTATAAAAATGGTATTGGGAACTTTTGGTCTTGGTATCATTAATGCGAGCAACAGCCTTTAAATTTGCATCATAACATTCATGTGTGCTAGTTAATCCGAGCGATTCGTATGTATTAATTTTATATCTAGGATCATTTTTTAGTTTGATTTCACTTCTGTTTCGTGAAATTCAACCAAAACCAAAGAAAAGAGCATGTCCTACAACCGGGAATAAAATTAAGATATATAATCAACCTAATTTTGCTTCAAAATTGCGACGTTGTAAACCAATAAAAAACACAAAAAGAGTATTAACAAAATAAGCTATTGTTAAAAATAAGTAAATATAGTTAGTATTAATCAAAAATAACAGACTTGCTATCCCTGCTAATAAAGCAAAAAGAAAAATAAATTGAGCTATAAAGATAAAAAATCTTTTACTAAAAATCCCTGTTTTCATAATTTAATGAAATACGCAATATTGGTTGATATTGCGTATATTTTTATTCTGGTTTATAACCTTTTCCAGCACGGATTTTTCCGTTTTCTCCGTGTATATAGTATGTTCCGTTATGTTTTTTAGCTAAATTACGAGCATATGGAATCGCTTCTTTTTGAGTATCAAATGTAATAGTTGCGCGTTCTGAACCTTCACGCGATACTCTTCATTTACCTTTTTCTTTATCTAATGTGATATGTCAGGTAGGTTTTAAGTCTTTTTTCTCAACTAACTTGTCTGCCATTATTTATCTAACTCCTCTATTCTTGATTGGTGTCTACCACCTTCATAATTTGTTTTTAAATACTCATCAACCATTTTTTTAGCATTTTCTGGAGCAATTTGACGTCCTCCGAATGCTAAAACATTGGCATTATTGTGTAATTTTGCTAAATGAACATCTTCTAACGAAGTAACTCTAGCAGCTCGAATGTGTTTATGACGATTTAGTGCATATGAAATTCCTAAACCTGTACCACATACCCCGATACCAAATGCAGGATCTTCTTTATCTATATATTCAGCTAATTTATGTCCTTGAGTCGCATATGAACTTGGAACTGCATCAGTGTTTGGTCCTAAATCAACTACTTGATAACCTAAAGATTCAACATAATTTTTAAGTTCTTCCTTAAGTTTATAACCGGCATGATCGCTTGCAAAAGCAACAATTTTTTTATCCATTTTATTCCTTTTTTGTGTATTTTTTTGTATTATACTAAATTCTTATAGTATTATAAAGAAAAATGAAATTTTACATAAGAATTATAAAAATCTTAAATTGTTTTGTTTGCTTGATTTATAGCAAATTTTAAATAATATGGTAGAATTAATAAATATGAAGACTAATCATAAAGTAGCAATGTCTTGTAGTGAATGTCGTCGTAAAAATTACACAACTAATAAGAGTTTAGGTAAAACTGAACGCTTAACTGTTAAAAAACATTGTATCCATTGTCACAAACATACAATACATAAAGAAGAGGTTTAAATGTCACAAGAAAACGAACATATCGTTAAATCGAAGCGAAAAAAACGTTTTTGGATGCGCAAGCTAGTTAAAGAGGTTAGACGTGTTAGATGACCCGATGCAAAAACAAATTCAATTAACTTTGTAAAAATTTTAATTTTTACTGTAATATTCACTATTTTTGTAACAGCCTTATCATTTGGCTTTACACATTTATTCAAATTATGAAACATTTAGGAGGCTTATGAGTAATTTGAAATGATATATGATTTCTACCGTTAGAGGTAAAGAACAACAAGTTATCGAATCATTAAATAACCGAATAGTTGCTGAAGATTTATTACATGATTTTGATTTAACCGCAACACCACAAGGAGCATTTAAAATCTTTCAACGTCCAACACTAACTTCTAAAGAACATCAAAAGAAATTAGAAGGTAATGAATTTAAGGTTAAATATGTAAATTTATATCCAGGTTATATTTTTGCTCATATGCATATGTCTGATAAAGCTTGATTCTTGGTGCGTAACACTCAATATGTTACTGGATTGGTTGGTTCTTCTGGTAAGGGAGCAAAACCTACTCCAGTATCTAATCTTGAAATTACTAAAATGCATAAAAAAGAAAAAGAAGCACAACAGCGTTTTGATTCAGGTGAATACAATTTCGGTTTAGAAGAACATAATTTTGTTGAAGTTATTGAAGGTCCATATACTGGTTATGTTGCAGAAGTAATAGCGATTGATCATAAAAATAAAGAAGTGACTTTGTTGATTGAAAGTTATGGTAAAAAATCTGAAGTAACAGTTGATTTAGATTCGGTTCGCTTAGCAGATAAATAATTGATCAAAATAAAGGATGCAATTAGCATCCTTTTATTTTCTTACTTAAAATTAATATAATCAGATATTTTTTTAGCAGCAATTGCTCCATCTGAGGCAGCTGTGATAATTTGACGAATATCTTTAGTTCGGATGTCACCTGCAGCAAAAATTCCTTTAATTCTAGTTTGCATAAATTCATCGGTTTCTATAAACCCGTTTTTATCTAAAATATTGAGGTTTTTAGCAAAGGTTGTGGTAGGAACCATTCCAATGTAAGGGAAAAATGATCCAATTGAAATAGTTGTTTCATTTCCGTTTTTATCTACAATAACAGCAGATTCTAACGAATCATGTCCTTGTAATTCTTTAATTTGTGATTCACGATAAACAGTAACATTTGGCTTAGCAAGTAATTCATCAACTAATCTTTTTTCTGCTGTGAAATCTGCATCTTTGATTACAATATGTACATGTGAAGCAATATTGGTTAAATATGTTCCTTCTTCAACTGCTGAATTACCTGCACCAAGCACCAATGATGGAAATCCTTTATAAAGTGGACCATCACAAATTGCACAATAACTAACTCCGCGGTTTAAAAATTCTTGAAAGTTTTTAATAAAGTTTGGTTCGCGGTTTTTCATTCCGGTTGCTATCAATACAGTGCGACCAAATACTGATTTCCCGTTTGTTAATTTAACTTCTTTTTCATAATCCGAATGGTTAATCAGTTCTTCAACTTCACCATATTGATATTTTGCACCAAATTTTTTAGCATGTTCTAAAAAATGTGTTGCAAGTTGTCACCCTTCAGTCATTTCGGTTCCAAGTCAATTTTCCACCTTATTTGTTACCACTAATTTTCCACCAGGTGCTCCTTTTTCAATAAAAATTGTTTTTAATTCTGCACGTGAAGCATATAATGCTGCATTTAAACCAGCAGGTCCTGCTCCAATAATAACTAAATCATAAATTTCTTTTTCCATAATAACTCCTTATTTAATTCAACTTATTTAAATCATATATAAGAATATGCTTTTTTAAACATATGTGTTATTGATGTAGCATCAACATATTGAAAGTAAGCATTTTGATCTTGATATTGATAGAATTTAAACACTTTATGTCTGTATTCTACTTTATATTTAACTTTAGCTCACATTTGATAGTAAATAAATACTAATACACCGACAACAACAAATGCAATCGCAACATATTGATATAATCCATATGCTTCTTCACGCAGTGGTTCCATCGCCATACGTAGCAGTCCGTATCAAATTAAGTATAAACCAATGCTGCTTCCAGGTTTAAAGATACCAAAGAAGTTTATCACTCATACAATTAAAATATATCCAACTAAGTTTGCTAATCCTTCATATAAGAATAATGGATAACGATATGCTCCGTTTAATCCCATTGAATTAGTTAAAGCATCAGAGATATACATATTTTGTGCAAAGGTTTTACCAAAGATTAATGAACTTTGTCCGCTTCAATCGATTTTTCCATAAACTTCATGGTTTGCATAGTTACCCCAACGACCAATAAATTGACCTATTAAGATGGTAGGAATAATTATTGATGCAGCTTTTCGAATATCTAAGTGTTTGCGTTGTGTATAAACATAAAATAAATCTACTAAAATCGTTACTACAAGTCCACCTTGAATACTTAATCCACCCTCTCAGATTTTATACCAAGCTGAACCTTTAAATGGTTCATCTTGATAAATAAGTTGCTCGATTATATATCCAAGACGTGAACCTAAAATCCCAAGTGGGATGGTAATAATGATTAACACAAAGAGTTTATCCATATTTAACTTCTCTCGTTTTCAAAAATAAATGATTGTTAAAATGGATGCTAAATAACCGAGCATAATCATTAATGAATATACCTGCACGCTAAATGAACCAATACTAAATAAAGGTGCATCTGGTATCCCTTCATGCTTTGCTGTTTCAGGTACTCATATCGGAATACTAGTCATCTAGTTCTAACCTCCTTTTTTCTATTTCTTTCAAGATATCAAGTCCATCGTGACGCGATAAATAGGCACTGACAGCAGCTTCAATTAATGAAGCAGCTGAACCCCCTTCTTTGATTGGAACTTGTATTTTCTTAATGCTACGACCTAAAATTGGGTATTTAAGAAAATCGACTCCAATGCGATCTAACTCATTTTGTTTTTCAGTACGAACCAATTCAACAACTAAATTGATAATCGATGATGGTGCTACAGCTCGAATTCCGTATGTATATTTTACATCAATTATACCAATTCCACGTACTTCTAACATATTTTGAGTTATTTTTGGTGATTTACCGATAAATAAATTTCCATTATCTTTGATTAAAACAGAATCATCACTAATTAAAACATGACCTTTTTGCACTAACTCTAAGGCTGCTTCGGATTTTCCTATCCCTGATACACCTGTTATCAAAACACCAGTACCACCTACTAAAACTAAACAACCATGTACTAATTTTTCATCTGCAAAATGGTTGTTTAAATAAGACCCGATATTGGTTGCTATATAAGATGAAGACATCGGAGTCAAGCAAACTGGTACACCATATTTATCAGCCATTAATTGAATTCAACTTAAAGCAGGTTTAGAAATACGTCTTGAAAGCAGCACCAATGGTGGATTACCTAAAAACACATGTTCAATTGCTCGCAATGCTGCTACTCGCCCGATGCTTTGAAATCATATAGATTCGGTAGTTCCTCATGAAATTATATTTCCTGATAAATCACTATTTCCGATATGTTCGGTTAATTCCAGACCAACTTGTTTTATTGCAGGCCGATACACACATCCTCAATTAACTTTATTTAAATCATTATTTAAAAGTTTTAAATTAAATAAGTTCACAATATGTCTAACACTGATATTTTTACGATTCATATTAATTAATTATAAAGAAATTATAAAATTTTGGATAAAAATTCAGCTGTGTATCCAACATGTCATTTAGCAACTTCTTCAGGACTTCCAGATGCAACTATTCTACCACCTTTAACTCCGCCGTCAGGACCTAAATCAATTAAATAATCACAGTTTTTAATCACATCTAAATTATGCTCAATCACAATTACTGAATCACCTTTATCAACAATGCGATCTAAAATTTCAATTAATTTCTTAACATCATGAATGTGTAATCCAGTTGTGGGTTCATCTAAAACATATAATGTTTTACCTGTAGGTTTGCGCTGTAAATAGGTTGCTAATTTAACTCTTTGTGCTTCTCCACCTGATAAAGTTGTAGACATTTGCCCAAGTTTGATATAACCTAATCCAACATCTAATAAAAATTGAAGTTTTTCGCTGATTTTTTTATGATTTTTGAAAAATTCGAAAGCTGCTTCCACACTCATTTCTAAAATATCATTAATATTTTTATCACGGTATTTGATTTCAAGTGTTTCACGGTTGTAGCGTTTGGCATCACATTGGTCACAAGGGATGTAAACATCTGGTAAAAAATGCATTTCTATTTTCAAATAACCATCACCAGAACATTTTTCGCAGCGACCCCCATTGGTATTGAAACTAAAAGTTCCTTTATTATAACCTCTAGCACGAGCTTCTGCAACATTAGCAAATACATCTCGGATGTCATCAAAAACACCTGTGTATGTAGCAGGATTAGATCTAGGAGTTCGTCCAATCGGGCTTTGTGAAATAGGTACAACTTTATCAATATTAATAAGTCCTTTAATGGTATCAAACTTAGCTTTTCGTTGCACACTTCCTTCGGTTAAACCTCGCATATGTTGAATTCCTGCAACTAAAATATCATTAACTAATGTACTTTTCCCGCTGCCTGATACACCTGTTATTCCTACTAGCATCCCAAGTGGGATTTTAACATCAATATTTTTTAGATTGTTCTCACGAGCACCTTTTATTTCAATAAAATTTTGATTACCAGATCGACGCTTTTTAGGTATCTTGATTTGATATTCACCTGATAAATATTTACCAGTAATTGATTCAGGTGAATTAATAATATTCTCTAAATCACCAAAAGCTACTATTTTTCCACCATGTTCACCGGCTTGCGGGCCAATATCAACTATATAATCAGCAGCAAAGATGGTTTCTTCATCGTGTTCAACAACTATTAAAGTGTTACCTAAATCAACCATATTTTTCAATGTTTGAATTAGTTTTTGATTATCTTTTTGGTGCAATCCTATTGAAGGTTCATCTAAAACATATAAAACTCCTGATAAATTTGATCCGATTTGGGTAGCTAAACGAATCCGTTGTGCTTCACCTCCTGACAAACTTTCTGCGCTACGGTCAAGGGTTAAATATTCTAAACCTACATTCTTTAAAAATGATAATCGATCGATAATTTCTTTAAAAATTAGATTCGAAATTGAAAGTTGATGCTCACTAAGTTTTAATTGTACTTCTTCGATTTTTTCAAGCAATTTTTCAATTGACATTTTTATATAATCAAAAATATTCAACTTATCTATTTTTACTGCTAATGCATGCTGATTTAAACGGGCTCCTTTACATAATGAACAAGCAAAGGTTCCCATATATTTTTTTAAATAATCACGACGATTTTCAGAAGTTGTATTGTAATAATGATTTTCAATTAAGGTTATAATTCCTGCAATTTTATCGCGACGGCGATATTTATTCCCTGATGATGAAATCAATACATAATCTATTTCATCATTTTGCGAACCGTATAAAATTCGCTTCATTTGCTCATCGTTCATCTCATCAATTGGTAAATTTTTAGGAATATGATAATATTCTAACATTGCATCATATTCTTGTCATTCAAGATTTTGAGTATTTACAGTATTAGCAAAATATTTAATTGCCCCTTGTTCGATTGTTCTTCATTGCTCAGAGATTAACACATCGATATCTGCTTTAAATTCTAAACCTAATCCCTTACAATTTTCACACATCCCATATGGAGCATTGAACGAAAACATTCTTGGTTCTATTTTTGGAACTGAAAAATCCTTATAAATACATGCATATAACTTTGAATAAATATTTACTTGTTTAGTAGTTAAATTCTCTATTCTAACTATCCCACCTGATTTTTCAGTAGCAATATTAATTGCTTCTGAAATTTCATTATACTTTTGCTCACTTACTTCAATTGCTCTGGTAATAACTAAATCAATGTTATGTTTATTGTTCTTATTTAGTTTAATTTCATCTTCAAGTAAATACATATCTCCATCAATTTTTACCCGTGTGTAACCATCATTTTTAAGTTTTTCAAGTAGGTTTTGATGACTTCCTTTTTCACTTTCAACCAATGGAGCATATATTGCAATTTTTTGATCTTGATTATTTAAAAAAATTTGATCAAGAATATCTTTTGAAGTTTGTGAACTTATTTCAATGTTATGATTTGGACAAAAAACCTTACCAATCCTTGCAAAAAGTAATCTAAAGTAATCATATAACTCAGTTACAGTCCCAACAGTTGAACGTGGATTATTATGAACAGTTTTTTGTTCAATTGAAATAGCAGGACTAAGTCCTTCGATTTTATCCACATCAGGTTTTTTTGTTCCACCTAAAAACATTCTAGAATATGAACTTAGCGAATCAACATATCGTCTGCGACCTTCTTCGTAGATGGTATTAAAAGCAAGAGAACTTTTTCCACTTCCACTGAGACCTGTAAAAACTATTAACTTGTTTTTTGGGATTGTTAAATCAATATTTTTTAAATTATTTTCGCGAGCTCCTTTAATCACTAATACATCATCTTTCATATCACCTCTGTAAATATAAATGTTTATAACTATATACCAGTAATAAACATTTTATGCTTTATTATTATTTGATTTAGGTATATAATCAATTAGGTTTGGATTATAGCGATATCCGCGGCCTTCTTTAGCTTGTTTTTTACCATTTAATAAGGTTGCATCAGCAGAAAATGAATTATTTAATTTAAATATACTTTGTCCCACTCCATAAAAATCTACAGGTGCATTTGAAGCTTCAAAATATGCTATTTTAGATGCATTAAATCCAGATGAAACAACAATTTTATAATTGTTAGCACCTACATCATCCAATGCCACACGCAATCTTTTTACTTGTTCAACATTAACACCATAAAAATCTGGGTTATCAGGTTCATTATCAAACATATGATCCTTCATATTCTTAGATGTATCAATCCGAACACCTCAAACCTTATCACCTAATGCATTCCATACTGCTAACGAATCTTTAACAACATCATTATTGTAATCTACTAAAGCGATAATTTTATCGTTTGGAAAACTATGATGAAATGCAAGTGTGGCTGCAACTACATCACCATCAAAATTTTGTATTAAAGCATGAGGCATACTTCCGAAAACACTTTCTTGATTGTTTTTTTGAGCAAATTTCTGCATCGGCGTTGATACAATGTGAATACCTGCAATACCAACTGCATATCCATCGATTGTTTGATTGATAAAATGATCAGCACGATCACCCATAAAAATTATTTCTTTGTTATTAGCAACTTTCTTAATGTTATATGCATTGGTGGCAATCGAAGTATAGCGAGCCAAAATCCCGTCTATCATACCTTCTCAAATTCCAAAATCTTGATAATGTCCTGTAAGTTCTAATACAATCTCTAAATTATTGATTTTGCTACCATCAGGTAAATATTTAATTTTATATTTAGAAGTGTCAGTTTGTTCTTCAAGTAATCTTAAAACTTCTTGCATTCCTGCTAAAATACTATCATCTCGACGCTGAAAAAACTGTAGTGTAATAATATTTTTTGGATTATGCTGCTTAATAACCTCTTGGGTTTTATTAAAATAGCTTGCAACATAATCGGTTGCTTTATCATCCTTTTTATTTTTCATTTTTTTCTTCCTGCATAACTGCTTTACGTTGCTCTATTGCTCAATTCTTTCTTTAGTTTTAATAAAGTAAACTGGAGGTAAGGCTTTTTGTCCTGGTTGTAAGATTCTCAATACTTTTCTAAGGATAAAACCAACAGCAGGCGCTGAAAAGAAAGATAGAGAAATCATTATTAATATTAAAATAGATTTTAAATATAAATTATCTCCACTATAACCTAGTGGATGTCAGAAACTGATAACTGAATAAATTGCTATCCCACGATCTAATTCGGTATTGTATATCTTTGGAATAATATAATTTTCTTCATTAGTTTGTGCTACTATACTAGGTAAAAAGTCATGTTGACTAAGATTTTTAAATTTATAACCAAATGTATATATAAAAATAACAAAAATCAAATATGTAACTGGGTAAATCGAAAAACTTCATATAACACGAGTACTTACACGAATTCTTTTTCTTTCTCAAAAAAGAGTAATTATACCAAAGAACGGGGCAATCGCATGTCATACTAAAGTTCGATAAAAATCATTATCTGTATCATTTCCACCGATGCTAGAATCCACTATATAACCAAACCAAAAAGCTGATACAACTATGATAATATAAACTATTCCAGAAAAATAAAATTTTTGCATTTTACGGGATTTTTTAAAAAACGGAAAGATTAAAATCGTAATCGCCATTAAAACATTTGACATAAAAGTAAATCAATAAGTTGTTCCTCCTCACAATAATAGCACTGCATTAGGAAGCAAACTACGATATACTTCACGTTGCATATTTGGATTTGAATCTGCTATTTCTTTGATTTTCCTAAGTAAATCTGGATTTTGATTATATACTTTTCAAGTTTCATAACTTTTATCTGCTCAGTTTCATAAAATAATTCAAATATATAAAAGAATAAGATCGACTCCTATAATAAAGGTTGCTCAATCTTCGGAATCGAAATGTTTATAAGTATAATAAAACTTTCTAAAACCTTTTTCCATATATTTCCTTTTATGTAACTGATGATATATAAGATAAACTTTTAATATTATTTTATGTAAAACTAATAAAATCCCCTTAAAATTAATTGAATATTTTTGGGTTTAATATCAATTAAAGATTTTATAGCAATTTTTAACTGGTTACTGATATTTTTAAATAATGTATTTAATGATTTTCGCGATGTTTCCTTTACCTTTACTTCAAGGAATATCATTAGATTTGTATGATTTTCTTCAAATACTAAATTAGGTTTACCAACAACTTTAATTTCTTTAAAATCTGACATTGTAAGTTTTATAATATCTAAAAAAGCACCCTCTTTAACAACATAAATTTGATCTGAATTAAAGGGAACATTAATATAATTTGACATAATTACTCTTTTGATTTACCAGAATATTTACCTGTTTCAGTTGAGATAATAATAATATCACCTTCTTTAATAAACATCGGTGTTTCTAGTTCATAACCTGTTTCAACAATCACTTTTTTTTGTGGATTTGTAGTGGTATTACCTTTCACAGCATCTGGTGCTGATGTAACTTGTAAAGTTACATTAACAGGTAGTTCGATATCTAAAACCTCGTTTTCAAACATACGAATTTGAACTTCCTTTCCTTCTTTTAAAAAGTTCATTTCTCAAGTAACTTTATCAAGTGAAATTTCAATTTGCTCATATGTTTCTTTGTCCATTAAAATAATATTTTCACCATCTGAATAAAGATAATCCATTTTTCTTTTATCGATGTGAGCCGGTTTTACCTTGTCTCCACCTGTATAAGATTTTACGGTGGTTGAACCTGTTCTTAGATTTTTTACTTTTGCTTTAACATTTGCTTGTCCACGTCCTTGTTTAGAATGTTGAGCTTCTAAAACAACAAAAATTTCTCCATCATCTTGAAATGTTATTCCAGGCTTAAATTCATTTACATTTATCATATTTCCTCGTTTCTGACTTTTTTTATGTTTTATAAATTATAACTGAAAAAATTTAAATATGCATCCTTTTTATCTCATAACAAATAAAATCATATTTGTTATTTTGAAGAATTTATATATAGTCTTATCATACGAAAACATATTAACCATTTACTTCTATAAATAACATTACAAAAAAATTAAGAATTTATTATGATTTTTTTTGCTCTTATATAAAATATAAAAATATGAAAAGCAAAAATATTTTAATTCAAAAATTAGCTATTAAAAACATCTTAAGCAATTTTTGTGATTTAGAATATCCGTCTTTATCTTACAGTATCGAAGAATACTGTGAGAATCTTTTCGATACCGTCTCCCTGCTGCTTATTTAAATCAATAAGAAAGGAGATACATGTATATTAATTCAGATAATAATCAATCAAAACAAATTGAAACAACTCGTGAAATTAGTTTGAAAAAAACTAAAAAAGCAAATATGCCAATTATCGAACTTAAAGAAGTTGTTAAAGAGTTCGGTGACAAAACTGTCTTACATAAGATAGATTTACAAATCAAGCGTGGTGAATTTGTTACTATGCTTGGTCCATCTGGTTCAGGAAAAACTACCATCTTAAGACTTATAGGTGGTTTTGAATGAGCAACTCGTGGTGAAATTTTATTTAACGGTTATGATATTAAAGACCTTTCTCCACATAAACGTAATGTTTCAACCATTTTTCAAGATTATGCATTGTTTCCACATTTAAATGTGCAAGGAAACATTGCATATGGTTTGAAATTAAAACGTATTAAAAAAGAAGAAATCAATCAAAAACACATCGATTTACTTAAACATAAAATTGAAGAATGAACCAAAAAAGCTGATGCAAAAATGGATAAAATTGATACACAGCAAGATAAATATATCGAAGCTTTAAAAAAGATACCAGCAGATACATCGCAATATAATCGCATCCAAAATTGGTTGGATGATTTAGATTTTAAATATTCTTATTGAGAGAATTATGTTGCTCAAAAGAAGGAAGCATTTGAAAATAGATATTTCAAACGTAAGATGACTGCTAGTGAAATGGATGAAAAAATTGAAAAAATCATCGAATTAGTTGGTTTAAAAGGTAATGAAACTAAAGCAATTTCTGAGTTATCAGGTGGAATGAAGCAACGTGTTGCTCTAGCTCGTAGTTTAGTTATTGAACCTGAAATTTTGCTGCTTGATGAACCTTTATCTGCTCTGGATGCTAAAATCCGTAAAAAGATGCAGGAGTTACTAAGAAGTGTACAACAAGAATTAGGACTCACTTTCATCTTTGTAACCCATGACCAATCTGAAGCACTTGAACTTTCTGATCGCATTGCTGTAATGCGCGATGGAATAATCGAACAATATGATACACCTAAAAACATATATGACTACCCTGTAAATATATGAGTTGCTAGATTTGTTGGAGATTCAAATATTTTTGATGCTAAATTTTTACCTAACGGGAATGTAAAATTGTTAGGTAGAGAATTCAAAACTATCCATGATATCGAAGAATTCGGAAGTGAAAACACCCTCGATGCATTAATTAGACCTGAAGATATAGATATAACAAGTAATCCAACATCGATGAGCGGAAAAATACCAAGTTATGTAAAAGATATTTCCTACCGAGGAAGTTATTATTATTTAACAGTTGAAACAGAAGATGAAGATATTTTATATGTTGAAACAGCCAAAAAATTCGACATTGATGAAAAAGTATATTTAAGTTGAACAATTGATACCATTCATTTGATGAAAAAAGATCCAAAGTGAGATTATACAACTAATGTTTTCAAAAATTAAACAAACATTCACTTTTGACAAAAAAGCCTGGTTATTCTTACCTTACTTATTAATTGCAATTTTCTTAATTGTATTACCTGTATTAATGATTGTTATCAGTGCTTTTTCAGCAACCAATAATGAATCTTTTGATGCAGCAGTGTTGCTTAAAGATCTTAACACTTGAAACATTATTGGTCGTTCATTATGAATAGGAATTGTTTCTGCCTTCTTATGCTTAATCATCGGTTTTCCATATGCTTATTTTATTTCAACATCTAAATCAAAAATCTTTAAACTTTTTGCATTAAGTTTAATGATTAGTCCGATGGCAATTTTTACCATTGCTCGAATTTACTCAATTAAAGGTTTAGCATTAGCTATTTTTCATACAAATCCTAAAACACTCAATAGTGAACTTTTTATAATCTTTGGTCTTACCTATTTAAACCTACCTCTAATGGTTTTACCTTTATATACAGTATTTAAAGATATGCCAAAAAATATTATTGAAGCAAGTAATGATTTAGGATACAATAATATTCAAACAATGTTTAAAGTTATCGTTCCATATGGAACTAAAGCTATATTAAGTGGTTTAGCAATTATTTTCTTGGCTAGTGCAACAACCTTTGTAATTAGTGCAAAATTACTTCCAGATGGTTCACAACACCAACTTATCGGAGATTTAATCAACTCAAAACTAAATCCTGGTAATAAATATGATCTAAGTAGTGGTTCTGCACTTGTTATAGTGGTTTCCGCTATCTTCATCGGTGTATATTCGTTATTTATATTTATACCAAAACTCATTTTTAAATTTAAAAAAGGAGCACACTATGAATAAATTTACTGAATTTTTAAGACGTAGTTATATTTATATTATTTTAGCAATTATTTATGTTCCTTTAATAACAGGTGTAGTATTTAGTTTTAATCAAAAAACACCAAAAGGTGAGTTTAATCCAACTTGAACTAAAGGTGTTTTTGAAAACTGGGTAACCTTATTTGATAACGGACGTGGGCTTGCTTTATTAAACACAATTTTATTAGCAATTATTGTTTCAACATTAGTTGTTATTATAAGTTTAATTACCGTTTATGCTCTCTATCGACAAAAAAATCGTTTAATGCGTTCTACTTTGACAGCAACATCAAATATCCCACTTATCAATCCTGATAACATTACTGCATTAGGTCTTGTGTTAGTGTTTTCATTGTTTTTTGGTATTGTTGCAGTTGATTCAGAAGGTTTTGGTAGATTGATAGTTGCACATACAATTATGGCATTACCTTATGGAATTTCTTTAATGCTACCACGTAGTGAAAAATTTAACAATAACCTCTTCGAAGCATCGCAGGATTTAGGTTACTCAAAAACTCGTGCATGATTTAAAACCTACCTTGTTTATATGATTCCATCAATTATTACAGTTATTTTAGTTTCAAGTGTTCTTAGTTTTGATGACTTTATCATAACCCGCACTGTATCAAATGCAAGTACTTTAGGTACAAAATTATATGAGGGTGCATTTGAGCCATGGGGATTGGTTATCGGTTCAATCGTTTTATTTATTACTATTTTAGGAAACATTGGTTATGCAATTTACAAAACCAAGAAAAATGGATAAATGAAACTAAATAAGAAACTTTTATTAGCATCAACTATCACAATAGGTGCAATTTCAGGTTTCTCAGCAGTTTTAGCATCAAAAGTCGAAAATCAATTTAAACCAAGTTTTTATAACTATAAATCATATATGTCTGATGCCAATATTGCTCAACTTGCACATACATTTGATTATAAAGAATTCGATGAAATTAATCAATTTAGTAATGCTTTAATTAATAACAAAGCAGTTGCTGGAATTGGTTCAGAATTTTTAGCGGTAGAGCTTGCTAAAAAACAACTTATCGGTAAGCTCGATTACTCGATTTTCTTTAATTTACCACAATATTCTAATTACTTAGAATATCAACCATTAAAGCATCAATTGGATGATCTTAAAAAGCAACTCATTGACAATCCAAATAACCAAAAATTAAAAGAGACATATAACCATATTTTAATTAAATATCAAGATGCACAAAAATCATACATTCAAATTAAAAATTATGTTCGCTTATCGATGCGTCCAGAGATATGAGAACATTTAAATCGTTACGATTTAAGCAAAAAAGGTGATAACAACAGCGATGAATCATTATGAGAATACTTTTATCCATATTATTCACAAGATATGGTAGTTGCATATAATATTCATAAAATTAATAAAGAAAAGCTAAATAAGAATGCCTTTGATGAAGATTCAGGAATTGACTTTAGCAAATATGCTGATAAATTTATCACACCTAACAAAAGCAGTATAAAAGACCCATATGCATTAATTAATATTTTAAAGACATTAAAAGTTAATGGTTATCAAGACTGAGAAATCACCGATGCAATTCGTGATAATATGCTGTATGGTTCTGCTTACTGACCACTACCCGATGGTGGTCGCACTTTAGACAAATTTACTGGTGCAGTAGTAAAAGATGATTCTTCGACTAATACACAACCATATAAAATTCTTATCGATTCATTTGCAGACTTAATTAAAGACGGGACTGGTTTTGATGTTCGCAATGCAAAACATATAAGTTTAAAAGGTGATGGATTAGAAATAGCAAATGATTTAATCAATAAAAAACGTCCCGATGTAACATCTGCAATTATGTATAACGGGGATGCAATTGATGCATATTATAGTGAAGATAACTTTCCAGATGTTCCTGATGGATCAATTCGTGCTGTTAAACCACACCAAAACATTCTTTTAGTTGATGGTATAGTTATTTCATCACATATTCCAAAAGAATTAAGTAATGAATATCAAAAAGCTATTTCTCAAGGTTATTATTCATATCTTAACGATATCGGTAGTAGGTATGATAAACTCGTTAACCAAAAAATGATATCTACTTTTAATGAAAACACATCTGATGCAGAGATTGCTAAAGCACAAAATTTAGTGACTGAAGAATATGTAGCTAATGTATGAAAGGATTTAAAAACCCTAGAGTTAGGCAAAATTGATTCTTCAGATATAAAAACTAGTGATATTAATACATTTATAAATTCTTTATACAATGAAATTAACTTAGCATCAAAACAAAACGCTGAAAAATTCAATGAATTTTATAAACTAAGAGATGACTACGATCAAGGTAACGATGTAGATCAAGAGCAAAGAATCTCATATGTCCCACATCTTTTAGAAAATTATCTTAGTAAAAATTATTCAGAATTTATAAATAAATTTTCGCAATTAGCACAAAAATCACAAACTGATTTGTTTACTATTTCAAAAGAAGAATTTATTAATAAAGTTTCAAAAACAATAAGTGATAAAATTCTTGCTACTTATGTTTATTCAGTTGTAAACAATGATCTTTCAGATGAAGATACATCTGAAACAATTAAAGGATTATTTGATGATGCTTTAAAAGAAACAAATGAAAAAAGTGATAATGAAAAACAAGAAATATGAACCGAATTTATAACAAGTTTTATTGCTAAAATGCTGGCATATGTTAATATATCAGATAAAGAATATTTGGCAAAACATCTTAATTTAGAAAATTTTGATTATGTTAATTATGATCCGGTGGCTATCACAGACTATGAGGTAGTGCTTAGAAATTATTTTAATGATAAATACGAAGGTCAGGACTTTAATTTAATAAATATTTATGAAATTAAAAACACTGATGGGATGATTCACGAAGCAATCCAACCTGTTGATGATAAAACCTTAAGTCAAATTACAACTTACTATTTTTCAAAAGTAAAATCTTAAAATCAGGGGAACCTGATTTTTTTTACTGAAAATAATTTCATACAAAAGAGTATAATTAAATTAGGAGGTTATTATGAAATTAAAGAAATTTTGAAAATATATTATTGGTTTATCTAGCATTTCAAGCCTTCCTTTAACAATGTCAGCAATTTTTGCAAATCAACCTAGAGACATTAAAAAATACAATCATTTATTTGATAAGTTATGAGATAAACTAGGAATCCACGAAAGAACTGATAAAAAGATTAAAATAGGTATCATCGATGGTGGATTAGTTGATTATCGAATTTTAAAATTTGATGGAAATACAACTTTAAATATTGATAAAGAAATAAATGAAGATAATTATAATATTCTAGGTTCAATTAATAATCCAAATGTTGTTAATAGTAACAGAGTTAAATATGACCCTAACCTTACTGATGATAAAATATATGATTTTTCCAAGATGAATCACTCATTTTTAGATTATTGAAATAAAAATTATCATGCAACTGAAATTGCTTCAATCATTGGTAGCGATTCTGGATTACTAAAAAATGCTGAAATTTATTCAACAAGTTATAATAGAACATATAATGCAAGCAATTATGACATATTAAAAGAAAATTTAGAGTTCTTTAGGAAAAATAATGTTGAATATATTAATATGAGTTATTCAACCTCATATCGCAAACTACTAGATCTAAATAAAATGAATGAATATTATAAAAATAGTAATCTTTCATATATAAACAATATTATAGATATTTTAAATGTAGAAATTAACACAGATTATCCAGATGAAGCCGCATTAATCGATGAATATGCATATAAATATAATATGAAATTTTTCATTTCTGCTGATAACGAAAATCTTAAAACACCAAATCATATAATGGAGGTTAATAAATGGATAAATGAAAAACTTAATTCTAAACCTACTACCTATCAAAAAATAATATTAGAAAAGTTAAGAGATACAATTAACCAGAACCCCACCTTTTGAAAAAAAGCTTCTTCTATCCAAAGAACTAAAAACACTTTTATAATCGGTGCATATAATTTTAATAATGATCAAATTGAAGATTTTTCAAATGGTAAAATTAAAGGTTTTGAGGATTCTCCTTTAGGTATAGGTCCAGATAAATTTAGTAATCAATCACTTTTTTAAATGATCAATGATGAAAAACAGACACATTAGTTGATGATCCAGATTATTGACGATGATCAGGAACAAGTTTTTCTACACCTATTTATTAGCTGCTTCTGCTTTACTATCGGCAATAAAAAAACCTAATTCAAGTTATCAAGTTCCAGAATTAAAAGCTATTTTAATAGCAAGTTTTGATTTAAAACAATATAATGATAAAATCAATATATTACCATTAAACCTTGGTGCAGGATATATAAATTGAGACAGAATGAAATTTTATGCAGACAATGTTAGAAAATACAGTATATATGATTTATATTACAGTAAGTCAAAACAATTGACATATAAAAATCTAATCTCTGGTGGCGAAAAACCACTTGCTGCTTATTCTACATATTCTGATTTATGAAGATTATCAAATTCTGAGAGAAGAAAACTAAGTGTATCTGAAATACATAATCACTCTAATATATTTAATGTAGGTATGGTAGGTGTTATTTATGCAAATTCATGATGGATTTACAGACAATACCACCTTTCAACATTAAAAGTTAATTATCCAAATCTGAACAATGATAATAGCGATGCAACAAATCGCAATATGTTTGTAGCGGGGAGAAATTATCATTCATGACCATATGAATTTACCTTAACTATTAAACTAAGAAATGACTTTGAAAACACAAACCTTACAAACAAAAATGTCTATTACATTTTAAATGATAAATATGCTATTTATGAAACTCGTTCAAAATTAACAGCAGAAAAATCATGACCAGAAACCTAATAAAATTATTGAGTCTATGTTTAACTGGTCCTTTATCAACAGTTTCGATAGCATGTAGTCATTATGAAAATAAAACTCCTTGGGAAGCAAAAAACGAATCAGAAAATAATGATCAAGTAAGAAAACTAAAAGAAAATTTGAAATCTCAAAATTTAATTCTTGATACTAAATATTCAAAATTAAACAATATTATCGATAAAGAGCACTCTTTTTTTGCTTTAGTAACACAAAACAATGAACAAACTCTAACTTTCAAAAAAATAAGTAGTTCTTATAATTTTCAATGAAACTATAATAATATCAAGAACATATTTTCAAATGATAAAAATAATTTATTTTATAAAAAAAATAATAATATGGTAATCGAGATGTTACCAATTAAAAATGAAAATAAAGTTCTTATAAATTTATTATTTGTAAGAGATATCGAAGGAGATTTTTTTCCAATTCGTGTTTACAATTTGATTACACAATACGGTGCAGAACCAATAGGATATCCAAGTTACTTTTATTATTATCCTGACAAAATCGAGAAACTGAATAACAGTTCTATCAATACTGTAAAAAATGAAAATAATCAAATTAATATATCTATAAAATTAAAAAATAATAATATTAGTCCAGTAACTGAAACAAATCAAATATATACAAAGTTTAAAGATAACATTAAACTTCCCTCATATAAATCGTATTTATTCTATAGTAAAAACTATGTTCCAGATAAAACTCTTGTTCCTAATAAAATTATTAAAATTCAACAAAGAGAATTTGATGATATATGATATGCAATATATTATAATCACTTTGAAGGACGCATTTGAACTCGAAATAATGTAGAATTTGTTTCAAATTATGATAAATATGCTAAATTAACATCAAATACGCAAACATCTGTATTAAAATTACTTGCTAAGTCATATATAATAAATTTAAAAAATACTAAATTATCTTATGATAAAGATGGTAAACCAAATAATATAAAAATTACTCTTTCGTAAAAATAACACAACTATTTTTGGTTGTGTTTTTTGTGTTTTATACCAACTTTAAAATAAAAAACTAAGTTTTCAGAAGTATGTTTTCTTTTTTATCTAGTATACAGACAAATAAATTAAGTTACCATATTTTTATAGCAAAGAAAAAATGATAAAATAAACATAAGTATTTTAATACTTATTTTTATAAATCACAATAAACTAGGATTCGCTTGGGTGTGCTTGAATAATTATAAGTGCTAGGTGTTAGAATAGTTTATTTAGACAAAACAAACTAAAGGAAAAAAATGACAAATCAAAGTAAAACTGAAATTAAACCTGAAATTAAGGTAGAAAAAACTAATAAAGAAACAAAGGAAGTTAAAGAAAACAAAGAAAAAAATCCTATTGTTTCAAGAACAAAACTTTTAGAAGCCGGAGCATATTTTGGACATAAATCACATTCATGAAATCCAAAAATGAAGGAATACCTTGTTCCAAATAAAATGAATAAAGGTGCTCACATTATTGATATCTTTAAAACACAAAAATACTTAGAATTTGCTTACTCACTTGTAAATTCATTAGCCGCTAAAAATGCACAATTTATTTTTGTAGGAACTAAAAAACAAGCTCGTGATTCTGTTAAAAATGCAGCTGAAAGAACAAATTCATTTTTTGTTACTGAAAGATGACTTGGTGGAACATTAACAAACAATGAAACAATTATGTCTCGTGTTAAAAAGATGGAAGAATTAGAAGAAAAGGCAACTAATAATTTTAAAGGTTATACCAAAAAAGAGGCTTTAAATTTCAAAAAAGAATTAGACAAGTTACATAAAAATCTAAATGGTATTCGTAATATGAGAAGATTACCAAATGTTATGATTGTAGCAGATCCATTGCAAGATGAAATCGCCGTCAAAGAAGCTCGTAGAAAAGGATTAAAAGTAATCGCTATTCTTGATTCAAATGCAAACCCTGATGCAGTAGATTTCGGTATTCCCGCCAATGATGATTCATCAAAATCAATTAATTTAATTATGACAATTTTAGCTGATGCAATTGCTAAAGCAAGAGGCGGGCAACAATTATTTGCATATCAAGATGATGAAAAAGTTATCTTACCAGAATTTCAATCAAAAAATACAGAAACAAATAATTAGGAGTAAATTATGTCAGTAAATAAAATAGAACTTATAAAAGAATTAAGACAAAGAACTAATTCAGCATTAATTGATGTTAAAAAAGCTCTTGAAGCAACTAATTATGATATCGAAGCAGCTGTTAAATGACTAAAGGAAAATGGAATTGTTAAAGCTGCAAAAAAAGCTGGCAGAATTGCTGCTGAAGGTGCTGTTACTGCAATTACCAACAAATATCGTTCATTATTAATAGAAATAAACAGTGAAACCGATTTTGTTGCAAAAAATGATAAATTCTTAGAACTTGTTCAACAAATCTCTCATGCTATTTTTGATGCCAATGTATGAACTAAGGAAAAAGCATTAGAAGTTATTCTACCAAATGGTTTAACAGTAGAAAAAGCATTAATCGAAGCTACATCAGTTATTGGAGAAAAAATTTCATTCCGTCGTATGTTTATGGTAAAAGCAAAAGAAGGTGAAATACTAGGAACATATGTCCATGCTAATAATCAAATTGCTGCTGTTGTTAAAATAAAAGGTACAGATATTTATGCTGCAAAAAATGTTGCAATGCATGTTTCAGCAATGAACCCTGAAGTTACATTAGTTTCTGATTTAAGTGAAAAACAATTATCAGAAATAAAAGAACGTTTTGAAAAACCAGTGGCTTTCGAATCAAAACCTGCTAAAATTCAAGAAAAAATCTTTCATGGTTGATTAACTAAACAACTTTCAGAATTTGTTTTAGAAAAACAGGCATTTGTAATGCAAGATTCTATTTCAGTAGGTAAATACTTAAACGATCATGGTAGCCAACTTGTATCAGCAATAAGATTTGAAGTAGGTGAAGGAATTGAAAAAACTCAATCAAACTTCGCTGCCGATGTTGCTGAAATGGTAAGGAAATAATTTATATTAAAAAAAGGAGATTATGAAAATTCAAAAATTAAAAAAATGAAAATTACTTTCTAGTACATCTTTATTAACTTTGTCCGTTGCTTTAGTTGTTGCATGTACACCAGAAAAAACAACACAACAACCACAACAATCAAAGGAAATTGTTTTAAAATCAAAACAAATAGACGAGATGTTAAAAAGAGTAAATTTATACAATCTTAACTCTGAAAAATATCTTGAGAATAAAAATAAATTCGATGAATTAACTAATTCAAAAACTACTACCATAGAGCAATTAAATGCTTTATATAATAAAATATTATCTGATTATAATACTGCTGCTTTATCAGTTATTCCAAATCTGTTTACTGAAAATTCTGATTTAAAAGTTGAAGTTGATTCACTTAAAAAAGAAAATACTAAAATTCAAGAAGAAAGTACTAAACAGCAAAAACAACATGAGGAGTTATTAAAAAAACAAAACGAACAAAATGCTCAGCATAACAAAGAAACTATCGAACAACTACAATCAGATAAAGAAAAATTAGAGAATGAAAACCAAGAAATTAAAAGTAGTTTTTTAAAGCGACATTATTCAGGCAAAAAAGCTTTGATTGAAATAAATGATTTTACTATCTTATTTTTAGAAAAAACTATAGAAGAAATTAGAGAAGCAAAAGACATAAGTGCAGCAAATAAAAGATCATTTATAAATCAAATCAATCGTTTAATTGAACCACTTAAAAATAATCGTGAAATATATCAGCAAACTGTAGAAAACCGTGCATCATTATGAAATATCGCTTCAATCATCGAATCTAGAATTTCATATTTTTCTCGAATTTCAACTGCATTACAAGATGCAAAAATTAAGTTACCAAAATTATTAGAATCCAATAAATCATTTATGAACGATTTATTTAGATGAAGATATGATAACATTGTTGCAATCGAACAACAAGTTAGTGCAACTGATAAATCAAAATTTGTATCTACAAACCAAACAGATGGGCAAAAAGTTAAGGATGAAAAAATCCAACAATCAAAAGTTTTTGCATTCACAACAGCAAGATTAGGTGGATTAAATCTGCAGACATTAATGTCAAATGATAAAAAACAAGATGCAAACCTTATTGCAGAAGCAAAACCATTTCAAGAACAATTAATTAATTATGCAACTTTTTTATCACAAATTTGAACTCCTAATTATGCATCAAAAGCAACTTCTTCTGATGGTAATCCAATAATTGACAAGAGCAAATGATTTATCGACTTTGTCATAAGTGACTTTCCACTTTCAAATGCTTTATTAAAAACCGATGATATTTTAAGTCTTAAAAATCAAGCTCAAGAGCTTCATAAAAAATATGCTGATTATTTAAAAACGCTTGGAGATGGTTTTAGAAGTATATACTACTATAAATTGAACAAACCTTTTTATTCCGCTCTAGGTAATTTAAAATATATTGATTATTTTAATGGAGAACAAACTAAATTAGGAATTTTAGGATATCTTACACAAGCAAATTCAGATTTTAGTAAATATAAACTAACTGCAGATAATCTTAAATCTGATTTAGAAAAATTCAAAAAAGAAAATACTGAATACATTAAAAAAATTGATGACAAAATTACAGAAATAACTGCTAAAAAATCGCAAAACGATGGTAATCAAAAATTTCATAATGAAAAAATCGATCAACTTTTAAAAGATTTTAATACTGAGTATACACCAATTAAATCTAAAACTGAAGATGATATGCTAAAAACTTTCGATAAGAAACTTAAACTTAGATTTTTATATGAAAAATTATTAGTTTTATCTAATTTATACTTATATTGAGAAGATTTAGGCTTAAATCCTGACTCACAGGAGCTAAAAGATCAATTAGGATATCAAAAAGATACATCTGAAAATAATAAATATAACTACTATATTCCTGGTCAAGAAACTATTGCTTGAATTCGTCAATGAACTAATTTATATTCTGATCAATGAAATGATTTATCATTAGAATCAACAGTAGTCGATACCGATGCTTATAATACAACTACTAAATCTTTATTAGATATATCGCAAAACGATAATATTGCTTATATCAATAGCACAGATGCAAATTCATTTGTATCAACTTCACAATCTTTTGATGCAAAAACTTTTTACAAAGAATTTGATGCACTAGAGAAAAATTACTTTTTAGCATCAGAAAAAGTATTTAAAGCAATACAAAGTAAAGATGCCAACCTTGAACAACTTAAACAAGAACTAACAGATGCTCGTAATGCTTACTATACTAAATTAAATGATCCAAACATCAGTTTTAGATCGAATGCTTTTACTAAATTTGATACGTCTGTGTATGCTCCTGCAACACAAATCAAGGCTGCATTCACCCCATACACACTTGCAAATGCATTTGCAACTTTCAAAGCTTCATTAGTTGTTTTAGAACATTTAAATACACTTTGAAACACCACAGAAACAACAAAAGTAACTTCAAATAATCCTAAATCACAAGCAAGCACTAATGAAAATCAAGGAGCAAAAGAACAGGTTAATACCGAATCTAATAACAAAACTACAAATAATCAACCTGCAGAAAACAAATCAACAAAAACAAATACAAACTCGTAGAGTTTGTATTTTTATTATCATTAAAATATACATAATTGTAAATTAGTTTTTTTGCTTTATCATAGCATAAAAAAATCAAAAAATATTTAAAAAATAATTTTTGATATTCTGCTTTTTTGTTATAACTTATATATAAATTATATGGAGGTTAAGATGTCATATAAACGTAAGAATTTCATTCTCTTAGCAGCTATTTCTGGTAGCTTAATTTTATCTAGCAGCATTGCTTCAGTAGTTTATCAAACATCAGCTCAAATTCTAAGTGGAAGCAAAACTGATTTATCAAATCAAGATGCTAGATTAATTCCTGAAAACAAATTAAACACCAATCTAGCAAACTCATCAAATATAGATAATAACTTGCAAAAAATTAAAGAGCAACCTACTAATCCGGTTGTTATTAATATCGCTCCAAGTCAACCACAAAAAGAACAACCAAAAGAACCTATCATAAAACCTGAAAATCAACCAAAACAGCCAAAAGAGCCAATTATAATAAATGCACCAGATTTTAAGCCACCACAAACACAACAAAAACCTATTGATTTACAAAAACCAGTTGTTATTACTACACAACCTTTAAAACAAGAGCCGATAAAACAAAAACCACCTGTGCAAAAAGTAGAGAGCAAACCACAACCTTCTGCACCTGTTATAGTCGAGCAACCTAAACCTATACAACAACCAACAACGCCAAAACCTACTCAACCTATTACAAATACACAGTATAACATTGACGGAATCGGAGATGGTTATACAGAAATAAATATTGCAAACACAACAGCAAGGGCTAAGGTAGATTTTAAGGTTATACCACATGAATATTCTAAACAAGATATCGAAGATGGAATTGCCAATCCGAAAGGATACCAAAATGTTACAACCGGAAAAATTATCTCTGTTGAAGTAACACCACAACTTATTGCAGCAGATGCTAAGGTTGCTATCGATGGGATTAATGCTAATGCAGGTAAAATTGCAGATGCTACCGATGATTCAGAATCTGAAAATGCTCCATATATACTATCTAAAGGTTTTTGAACTGGAATAAATGATCGTTTTGGTAGAATCGCTGAAGAAATTATAAGACATAAAAATGATCCAAGATATCTGCAATATATCAAACAAAACTATCGTGATATCTATTTAAAACGTAAATTTAATAGCTTCATAGAAGAAAAAGTTTATGTCGCTTTCCATCTCGATCGCAGCAAATTTACTAATCTTTCACAAAGAGCAATCGATTTTCTAAAAAAAGGTTACACACTTGATCCTGATAATGTATTTATTAATGAAAATGGAGAACTAGATAGTTATGGACAAGAACTACCTCCTGGATTTAACCGTGTAACTGCAAGAGTTACCAGAGATAACAAATACAAAAGAGCTTTTGGTTATGATGACTGACAAGCTATCACACCAGGAAATTTAGAAGAAGGAAATTATCCAGGTTGAACTAAAACCGATGTAACTAATGAACCAATTTTTAGCAAATATGTTAATAACACACCTGGAATTAAAGTTTATGATTATACCCGTGATGACAAAAGCCCAACCTTACGCAACCAAGGGTATGCGCTCTATATTGATATGAATGATACAAATGCTTACCAAAAAACAGCTTCTTTAATTAAAGAACTTGAAGAAAATAAAATACAAATTACTTCATATCGCTTTAATAACTTAGGTAAAGCAAGTGCTGCACAAAAATATATTGATATCTTTAAATTGCTTCCTAATCATATTCCACAACTACAATTATTCTTTGATGCTTCAGCAACTAATACATCTGCATTAATTGCTTTAAAAGACAAAAACATTGATGAACTAGGTTTATATACCTATGGAAATCCTGTTTTAGATGCTTGAAGTTATAACCCTTGAGCATTAAACAAAGTTGCTTGAATTAATACTAATGATTATAATCCTAACCAAAACTATAAAAAGAACATCCCGATAGCAACACGAATCATCTTTGATACCATTGCTTTTGATGAATCAAATTATTTAAAAAATACTTCTGATCCATATAAAGAAATTAATTTAGGTTTAAGAATGGTATATTGAACTCGCAACAATGAACCATTCTTTCAAGGTAGTTACGGATCTGGATTAGATCCAGATACCAAAGAAAAAGATAACTCATATCCTCAAGGACTTGATTTTTCTAGGGTACCAGAAATTAAATCATTAAAAGGATTAATATTTTCTGATAATCAAAAAGCATCAAATAATAAACCACGTAAAATCCGTCGTTTAAAGTTATATAATAATTCGCAAATTTTTACAATGACTGCAGACGATATTAATAATGCGGGATTTAATGAAAACTTTGTACTTAATTCCCCTCAACTAGATTCAAAAATTACCTTTAGCAACGGAGAAACTAATCAATTATATATCAGTGGTAACGGAACACTTACATCAATCGGTTTATCCGAATTAAGAACATTAACAAAAACCTTATACCAAGAATTTGCAAGTAAACCTATTTTAGTTGATAAAATTGCTACTAATTTAGCAGCACAATTACAACAAAACGGATACAATGTGCAAGTATATAGTGATCAAGATACATTAGAAATCACATAAAGGAAAATATGAAACACTTAAAATTAGATTTTTCAAAAGCCCCATCATTAGAAGAATTAAAATACTTACAACCTAAAATAACCCAAATCCATAATGATATAGTTAACAAAAATGTCGCTGAAAAAGATTGGTTAGGTTGATATAATCTACCTGCTGATTATGATAAAGATGAATTTAAAGCAATGCAAGAGAAAGCCGATTTTTGATTTAAAACTGGAATCGAAGTTGTTGTTGTCATTGGAATTGGAGGTTCATATTTAGGTGCTAAAAGTGGTTATGATTTTATCTACGGACCTTATTCAAGCAAAAAACCTAAAATGGAACTTTTATTTGCTGGAAATGATATTTCAGCAGAAACATTAGTTGCAAAACTAAAATATGTTGATGATAAAAAATTTGCTATTAATGTAATTTCCAAATCCGGAACCACATTAGAACCATCAATTGCTTTTCGTGAATTTAGAAAATTGCTTGAAAGTAAAATCGGTGATCAAGCAAGCGATTATATAGTTGCAACAACCGATAAACAAAAAGGTGTTTTATTTGAATTAGCAACCTTAAAAGGTTACCAAAGGTTTGTTGTTCCTGATGATGTCGGTGGACGCTTTTCGGTATTAACAGCAGTTGGTTTATTCCCGTTTTTATGTGCTGGAATCGATGCAAAAGGAATTTTAGATGCAGCAAACCAAACTAATAAGGAACTTTCTGAATCAAAACTTGAATCAAATCCTGCTTACTGATATGCTGCTGCTCGTTATCATTTATATAATAACAATTATGCTATCGAAATGATGGTTTCATATGAACCAAAACTACAATACTTCTTAGAATGATGAAAACAACTGTTTGGTGAATCTGAAGGAAAGGATGGAAAAGGGTTATGACCTACCAGTTGCTTATTTTCTACCGACTTACACTCGCTAGGACAAACGATTCAAGATGGTAATAAAATTCTTTTTGAAACTGTTTTAACCTTAGAAAACCCTTCTGCTAACATTGAATTTTCAAAAGAAGCAATTGATTATGACAAACTAAATTACCTAGCTTCAAATAATTTACACCAAGTTAATAACATTGCTTTTAATGCTACTGCAAATGCACATCATATCAGTGGTAAAATCCCTGTAATTCATATGTTATTTGACACATTTAATGAAGCAACCTTAGGAACCTTATTTATCTTCTTTGAACGAGCATTAGCAATGAGTGCATATTTATTAGGAGTTAATCCGTTCAACCAACCTGGTGTCGAAGTATATAAAAAGAATATGTTCAGTATGCTAGAAAAGAAATAATGAACAAAAAACGATTAGGACAATTCTTTACTATTTGTAATCCATTTGATAATATTATTTTCTTTAAGTGACTTAAAGAAAATAATTTATTATCCCATAATATCACATATTTAGAGCCTTTTGCGGGTTCTAATAATATACCTTTCTTGTTATCACAACTTAATTTAAATAACCCATGAAAATGTTTTGATATTCAACATTTTTATGATCAAAACAACAATCAAATTAATCATTTTGATAAATATCAAATTAACATCAATGATTCATTAAAAAACTATCCTAAAGGATATAAATTAGCTATTACTAATCCACCGTATTTAGCAAAAAATAATGCAACACGTTCTAAGATAAATAATGATTTTGGTGGTTATGATGACTTATATAAATATGCTTTGGATATTATGCTTAAACATACTGATTTTGTTGCCGCAATTATTCCTGAAACTTTTATCACATCAACTAATTTAAATCTTAAAAGTCGCTTATATGCAGTAATTTCGTTGCAAATGAAAATGTTTAATGATACTGAATGTCCAGTTTGTCTTGCTTTGTTTAACAAAAATCCTACTGAGGATTTTTTGGTATATAAAAATGATGTTTTTATCGGTTGATATAAAGAGTTAAAACAACTTCAAAAGCAACCACAAAATCAATATAAATTTGTTTTTAACGATAATAACGGACAAATATGATTAAATGGCATCGATAATACAAAAAATGATAGTATTATGTTTTCGTTAGCAGATTCAAAATGCAAAAATGTCAATAATTCATCACGAAGTTATACAAGAATTAAATTGCCTAATGACTGAAGTCTTGATGATAGTCAATTAAAAGCATATATCAATGCATTAAACGATTATTTAGTTAAATATCGCTGCGAAACTAAGGATGTGTTTTTATCTTCGTTTAAAGGTTTAAGAAAGGACTTTAAATACCGTCGTAGACTTAGTTGGACTGAGGCAAAACGAATAATGAGTGTTGTTTATGAACTAGGTGGTTATGATGATTAACTGAGATTTAGAATTAAAGAAAAGAAGAATGCATAATATCAAGGATGTTAAAAGATTGCTGATACAAAATGATAAATCATTGCTAGAAAAAATTTATAAGGATGCAAATAGATATGATTTAGATGTTGATTTTATTAAGGATAAAATCATAAATGAGGATATTTTTGCTCTCATAAGATATGCAAAAGATCCAAATAAACAAAACATCCACGAAGATATTTTACTCGAATACTTTCACAATCAACTTCATAATGTTACCATCCTTAAATTACCCAAAACTGGTAAGAATGCTAAATTTATCAACAAGTTTGGTAACATCCTTGATTTATCCAATCGTGAATATAATGAAATTACAAACAAAAGTATCGACTTTGAATTCATCAAAGACGATATAATTTTTTATTTCACTTTCAAATATACCAATGAAAAAGGTGGTGCTCAAGATAATCAAAGAAACGATGTGATGATATTTATTGAAAATGCTAATAAAAATCAAGATGACAAAGTGAAATTCTTAGTCATCTTGGATGGAAATTACTATGTTGATCAAATTAATAAGATTAAAGAATGTATTAATTCTGAAAAGACATTTGTCTTAAATTCATCACAAATATATGATTTCTTTGAATTTAAGACTTATCAAAAAGTAAAATAAACTATTTGAAGATATCCTTAAATTGATCAGGGTATAAATATGCCATTTTCTTTACAACCTGCTCAAAAGTAGTTGGATTATAAGGTAATCCACGATTTTTTAAATATGCATATTTTTGTGTATCAAAAACTAAAAAATTATTTGATCCTCAGTTTCCGGCTTGCTTATCTAAACCAACTACATTACCGTCACTATCATAAACTCCACTACCTGATGAACCACTTCCCCAGTCAAAATCTGGAACCTCTCCTCATAGTGCAGGACGAACTGCATCAATGGTGCTTTTATCATTACCATAATATTTAATCGGGTTATTACCGATTAAATATTCGCGATAGCGTAACCCAGGATAACTTTCTTGATTACCTAAGGTAACAACCTTAGGTAGAGTTGCTATATAGAAGTTTAAATTATTAAAGGAACTAAGATATAAAGATAAATCCGAAATGTTTAATGGTTTAAGGTTTTTGAAATTAAGAAAGTGCTTTATTGCATTTTTTTCATGCTGAGTTAACAATCTTTCTTTGTATTTATATGTATCCAAATCTTTACCATCAAAGGTTGTAAAAATTGGTTTGAAATCTACAATAGCAACAATTGCATCGAGGTTATTATTTGTGCTTCTGCTGATAATTTCTCCATCAGTATTTTTAAAATTTCCATATGAATTTTGAACTTGTCCGCTAAAATCTAAAAATAAATCAAAAGTTATTCCTTGTTCACTGCTTGGTATTTCAAAATCAAACATATCACCATCAGGTGTTAGTTTTGGATATGTAAATTTTTTATCATTTGTATCATCCGAAGCATTATTTGCTTGTTTATCAGTATAAATTGGTAAATATTTATTGTTTTGTTGATCTTGGGTTGGTCTGTTAATATTAGTCGAAGAAATCAATTTAGGATGTTGAACTACAATTCTTTCATATCCGTTATGATGTTGCGTTCAAGTTCCAATCCCTGAATGACGATTGGTGTTTCAAACATGAAAATTAACAAAGGCATAATAACGAAAATCATTAGGATTATCATTAACTTTGGAAAAGATATTTCAAGTTCCATCAGCATCAGCATTTAAACTAAACACTCTGGATCTACCCTCTTCGATTGGTTTAACTGAATCTTCTTTATATAAACGTTTTGAACGGTCATCCTTCGCAGGTGCATCATCTAAAATATTATTTCTCGCTTCTATATTTTGAACTGTTTGATTATGTGTTTTTAATTCATATGTATTTTTATAACCAATTGATGAACCCTGAATTGAGTTTTTATCAAGTTTCTTAGCTTGTTTAAATTTAATTTTTTCATCTGTATCAGTTTCATTTTGAATTCAATTTACAAAAAATTCATTTCTCGAAATAAATGCTGAGCGACTAGTTGAATGATTATGTGTAGCAAGGATGTTATTAAAATGGATATTATTATTTCTTATATGGAGTTTTAATGTAAGTTGATTATTTGTTAATGATAAACTAAATTTAATATTGCTCTTAATTTTTGAATACAGACTTTGTTGAAATGCAGGTGTTTCAGAAACATAATCATACATAAAATCAACATCATCAATATATTGATTTTCTTGCAAGGTTTTCAAAGAAACAGGAACTCTAACACGCGAATGAATATTATCAAATTCATTTGCATCCTTAAACTCTCTTGGATTTAAATCAAGTTCAAAAACAAATCAGAAAATTATGTTCTCTTTATCAAAATCACTTGGGATAATAATTGAATTTAAATCTTCAGAAATAATTGCTGTAGCATTATTTTCACTTAATTTAAAAATTGAATCATTAAGATATTCTCGAGTTTTAAATCAATGAATTTTTTGAGCTATATTATTTTTTGTAATTGTGTAATTACGGTCTGGATAGTTTTCTTTTGAATTTTTATATCTGGTTTTTCAGTTAAAATAATCAAAATTATAGTCTAAAACTGCATTAAAATTTTCAGGTGAAAAAGTAATGTTGCTTTGATGTGTTGTAGATAATAAATCATACTTTTTTACCTTACTTACAGATGAGCCATCATCAAGTTGGTTTTTAAGTTTATTTTCTGATGTTCAGTCAAAATTATATGAAAACTCAATGTTCTTATTAGTAACTTCTTTTCTGGGAATAAAATTTAGATAACTTTTATTATTTACTACATCAATATATTTAAGTTTATACTTAATTTGTTCATGAAAGGCTGCAAGTGAAAATTTAGATAAATCTTTAAAAGGGATATAAATTTTCTTACTTGCTGGCACAGCATTTTCAACATCAAAGGCTTGATCTTTGTTTACAATAACGGTAGGTCCAAACGGAAAATCTGTTTTCTTTTCTTCTTTATAAACTTTTTTCTCTACTTCAAAGTAGAAAACAAAAACTTTATCTGATAAAATTTTTACTTGTTCAGTTGTTCAATTAAATGAAGCTGTTGCAAAAATCTCTTTTGTGTTCTGATTTTTATAAATATCAAAGTTTTGCAACATTAAATTATCAAATGAATTATTTTTCTTAGAAAACTTATATTTTGACTGCAAATTAAAGGTTGCTACTTTATTATTATTAATAACAAGTTGGGTAATAATATAGTCATTTTGATAGTTACTTAGATTGTTTGCATTAAATGAAAGTTGATTACTATTAACACTTAAATCAAAGTATTTTACTCAAGGATTATATTGGTCAAAACTTTTTACCAATGCTTTTGCAGATGTTATGCCTTCCGATGTGTTAGTAATATTTATAGTTATTGTATCATTTGTAACATTTATGCTAGAAACATCTACATTAGATGTTTGAGTATATTTGTTTTCAGTGTCATTTGAACTTGTTTTAGTAGTAGGAGCATCTAAATAATTAAAATATATAGGATAATAAGAATCTTTTGTTTTTAATGTATCTTTATTCAATTCATGAAAATCATTAGATGTATTAATATTTAAATCATTGCCTAAAATAAGATTAGCATTTTGCAAGGTAAAAATGTTACCATAGTTTTTGATATCATTATTTGAAACTGGTGCAGTATTTTCTTTTTGTGGTTGTTTTTCTGTGACAGTAAATGAATATGTGCCTGAGAAACTATTTTCAAATGTTTTTCAATTTCCATTTATATTTACTTGAAAGTTTTTAAATGTATATGTTCCATTCGAAAGATTGTTTATTGTAAAAGTATAATTTGTTGCATTATTTAATGTTATTTCACTGCTATAAATATCACTCCCATTTTTTGTTAATACTATTCTTGCAGATTTATTTTGATAAATATCTTTTATGTTATTTATAGTTACATCAACTTGGTTGTTAGCATTTGAATTTGGTTCTACCAATAGCGAACTATGATAAATATTAACATTAGTTACTTGATCTGGTAATGACAAGGTTTTAAAATTAAATTTGTTATTTGAATCGCTATAAATTAAATGATCTTGATTATCTTCATTATATGAAATAGATTTAATAAAATAACTTGTATTTTCACTTAAGTTATCTGCATTAATATTTAGTTTTAGCTGATTAGGACTTAGAATTTGGTAAGTAGCATTGTATCGGTAATCATTACTCAATATAAGTTTGAAAGTTAAATTCGGCTTAATAGTATTAAAATTTTTTGTTTGGATATTCAAAGATAAATTAGCAGAATTTGTAGTTATTTCAGATGACGAAAATTGTGCTTTATTAAAGTCAAAATGATATTCAATTGGTTTTGACTCAGAATTGTTAGAGTTATCTGTTAAAGTTGTAAAAGAGATTTTTTGGGAATCCGAAGTGATTATATCGATGTTATTTAATAAAATTTGTGAAATATGATATGTAGAACTAGCAGCAAGATCACTAATTTGGTAAGAAGATGTGTTGTTATTTACAACAAAATCCTTATCAAATCCACTTTTGAATCGAATTTTAAGATTATATTCTTTGTTAGGTTCCAAATTTTGTAAATCTAACGATAAATTTACACTATGTGATTTTATATCAGTTGTTTTAATACTTCTTAAAATAGGATTCGCTTTAGTTTTGAAGCTAAATTTATTAGAATAGTTATTGGTATATATAACTTTACTACTACCATTAGAAAATAAAACGCTTTTGACAAAATAATTTGTATTAGCTTTCAAATTAGTTGCATTTACAGTTAATTTAATTTGATTTAAATCGATAACATTATAACTAGCATTATAGATTTGATCATTATTTAATATCACTTTAAATGTTGAATTTACATCTGAATTATTAAAATTTTCACTATTAAAAGTTATCGATGCATTAGTTGAATTTGTTGTTATTTCACTTGTTTTAAAAACTGCATTATCAAAATTAAATTTATACTCTTTTTGTTGTGGCTGGTTAGTTTGCATATCATCTAATGTTTTAAAAGATATTTTTTGATTATCTGATGTAATAACTTCTTGGTTATTAAGTAGAATTTGAGCAATTTGATATGTTGTATTGGTTTGAAGATTATCAATCAAGAATGTAGCATTTTGAGATGTTAACAAGAAATCATTTTGCATTCCATTGGTGAATTTAATTTTAAGATTATATTGTGTATTTGTTTGCAAATTGTTAAAAGCAACATTTAAATTTGCACTATTTTTTGTTATACCTGATATATTTACAGATTTTAAGGCAGGATTTATTGTATCAATAGATGTTGTTTGAAAAGCAAACTTATTAGCATCGCTATTTTTATAAATTTCTTTGCTTTGTTCTTGATTAACTAATAAAATAGATTTAACATAATAACTTGTGTTAGCACTCAAACCACTGGCATTAATGCTTAAACGAATCTTATTGCCATCTAAAACATAAGTTGCATCATAGTTTTTGTCATTATTTAAAACTACTTTAAATTGCACATTATTATTTTGAAAATTCTTTGCTATAAAATCCAAAACAACCGATGCAGAATTTGCATCAGTTTTTAAAACATTAAATGTTGCATCATTAAAATCAAACATACTTTGATCATCAGATTTTTTAGTTGTAAAAGTAATTTTTTGATTATTATTGTTAATAATATTTTGCGAATCAAGCAAAATTGAATTGATATGATATGTTGTATTAGCTGTTAAATTATCAATTGTAACTTTAATAGCTTTATTAGAATTAACACTAATATGCTTAGAAATTCCATTACTTAATTTTACTTCTAGATTATAAGTTTTATTTGGTAATAAATTATCGATTTGTATTGATATAAGTGCATTATTTGAACTTGTTGAAACAACTACAATATCTTTTAAATGTGGTTGTTTATCCGAATTATTTGCACACGCAATAGTTATAATTGGTGTTGCTAAAACAAGTGGGCTTATAGTTCATAATTTCTTTTTCATAACAGTCCTTATTCAGTTGTTTAATCCTTATTTATAATGTTGAAAATATCATTATAAAGTTCTCATTCAGGCTTTGTATCATTTTCTTTTGGTAGTTGGTAAGATATAACTTTATTTGTAGTCTGATTAAATACAGATTTTGCTTGCAGTGCCTTTAGCATCACTTGAAGTTTTGCTCTTGTATATTTTGATTTCTTATTCGGATAATTTTTATCAAGCAGATACATAATATATTCTTTTAAAAAACTTGCTAAACAAATCAATAAATTATATGCATCATAGTGGTTTTTTTGATATATATACCAAAATTCATTTCGAATATCATCTTCAAATAAGTCAACATTTTTTAGAACTTGTTTTGCATCTGAATCAACCTTTTTAATCATCGATGCAGTAATATCTATTAAATTAGTTTTATAAACCAAATAACCATCGAGTTCCTTTGATTTCTCAATTGATTCTAAATCGAGATCCATTATTGGGTCTTCATCTAAAAAGCGTCCTAAATCATATCCTGATAAATTACCCAAAGTTCTCTCATCTTCAGCAGTATTTTCATAATCTTCTAAAAATTCATTCCTTAACATCTGATCTTCATGTTCAAGTTTTTTATTTCAAATTATAACCTGTTTAATATCATACGTTTTTGAATCAATTTGTAGTTTTTTGTCTCTTTGTTTTTCTTTACTTCCATCTTTAAAATGTTTATAATCACCTTGATCCAGAATGTAATCAAAATCTGAACGATCACCATAAAATGCAGAAATTGATGTAATGAAATTTATATTGTTTTCAAGCATATAATGAATATTTTCTTCAGTTATCATTTCTTTTTCTATTGAAAATGTTGGATTTGAATTAGGAAACATTTTTAAATAAGCATCTAAAAAGTCGGCAAGATACTGGGATTCATCACCAAAAGTTACATTATAAGTTTGCACAAACACAGGAGCACCTAACTTGTTAAAAGCCGCAACAACATTCTTTTGGGTTCGTCAAAAATCATTATAGGAGTATTTTGTTCCTGCTTTTTTAGAATTATCGAATTCTGCATATGTCATAGGTTTAACTGCAACATATAAAATTTTGCTATCTGTCATTTGCTCACTAATTCTTTGAACATTTTTATATAATATTTTATGATTCTTTCAAATATTATTAAGTGCTTTTATGTATATATTATCTTTGTAGTCTGATTTTTTATATATTTTATCAAGTTCAATTAATTTATCCGATGCTCCCCTTACATCTGTTAAAAACAAATTAAGTAATGTCATAGTCACAGTGTTTTTTAAATCATCTTTATCATATTTAAAATGATCAAACAAACCGATGTTATTAATTAGTTTTGTTAATCATAATTCATTAGGATTTTTAGTTGGATAAGTTATTTTTGCTTCCGATAAAGCTTTTTCAATATATGCTTTTAAATCTGTGTAATCTTCATTAACTATATTTTTT
Source organism: Mycoplasma sp. 4013 (assembly GCF_054353875.1). Classification (NCBI taxonomy): domain Bacteria; kingdom Bacillati; phylum Mycoplasmatota; class Mollicutes; order Mycoplasmatales; family Mycoplasmataceae; genus Mycoplasma; species Mycoplasma sp. 4013. The sequence continues at coordinate 80,232 of NZ_JBTHHK010000004.1, forward strand.
AAATCATAATCACTAATAGCAGATTCAATCAATGGTATATGTCATGGATATTTTTTACTTAATTTAGTATATAATCCTAAATCCACAACATTAGTCATTTTATCCATACCATCATAATTTTCTTGTTTTGCTATATAAACATGAAGATTTTTATCTGCATTATTATCTAAATTTACAACTAATTTCATAGTAAAATTATATCACTATGAGATTAAAAAACTACATAGAAAACTATGCAGTTTTAGGTTTTTTGTATCATTTTATTAGTTTGCTTGCTTCAAAATATATAGTAAGCAATAATCCAAATAATATCGGTGCTAACGAATATGCAACATTATAATTAGTTATCTTAGAGATATCAGCCATTTTAAATGCTACTCTTATTCCAGGTACAAATGCTACAAAGATTACACAAATCAATGAAAATAGTGATGCTGCATAAACTAATTTATATTCTTTAATATTACATCTAAAGATAGATTTTACAGACATCAAATTAATTGAATTAATACTTGCACCAACTCCTAAGGCAATGAATGTTGCAGTAGATGTCAGTTTGATAAAATCATCGCCTTTGATGTTATTAGAAATGGCAACTAAAGCAACTGTCAAATATGCTAATAGAGCACCAATTGAGATAATTACACTTTGAATAAGTAATTGCTTTCATAACCCATTTGCAAAAATACTCTGGTTCTTATTAATCGGTTTTTGCTGCATCACATCTAAATTGCTTGGTGTCATACCTAGTGCAATCGCTGGTAGTCCGTGAGTTAATAAGTTAATTCATAAAAGTTGTGAAGCCGATAGCACTATTACTTCAGCATCCGCTATTATGTGTTTTTTAAAGATAATTGATAAAACAAACAATCCGATAATCATTACAATAATTTCACTTAATGAAGAAACTAAAAGGTTTAAAATAACAGTTTTGATGCGATTATATGTTTCGCGACCACTTTTAATTCCTTTAACAATTGTAGTGAAGTTATCATCAGTCAAAATCACATCTGCTGCTTGTTTTGATACATCAGTCCCTGTAATCCCCATTGCAACACCAACATCGGATGCTTTTAAAGCAGGAGCATCATTTACTCCATCACCAGTCATCGCTACTACTTCATGATAACCTTGTCAAGCTTTCACTATTCTTAATTTATCAGTCGGTGACACACGAGCATAGACACTAATATTACGAACATTTTTATATAACTCATCATCAGTCATCGTTGCTAATTGAGCTCCTGTGATAGCTTTATCACCATATTTATAAATTCCTAAATCAGTAGCTATTGCTGTAGCAGTAGTAAGATGGTCACCGGTAATCATAACAGGGTGTATACCAGCTTGTTTTGCTATTTCAATACTTTCTTTAACTCCTGCCCGAGGTGGATCTTGCATTGCGATAAGTCCTAAAAAGACTAAATTATTTTCATCATCAAATGTAATTTTTTCAGCACTTGCATCCATTTTTTTATAACCAACTGCGATTACACGGTAAGATTTTTGTGCCCAACTTTCATTTAATTGGTATTGATATTCACTAGCATCCTTGCTCTTAGCAAAAATTACATCAGGGGCACCTTTAGTTATTAGAATTTTTTCTCCTTTCGGATTCTTTACCAAAACTGACATTGTTTTTCGATCTGAATCAAAAGGAAGTGAATCTAATTTTTGAAAAGTTTGATAAAACATCTGAGCAGAGTTTTGGTTATCTAGTCCAAACCTAAGTATTCCAGTTTCGGTTGGGTCCCCTACTTCAATGTATTCTCCATTTTCTCCTATTTGCACACTAGCATCACAACAAGCAACAAAAGCACCTAATGCCGAAGATTTCTCATACGGAACATCTGGATCAATTGCATCATATAAATGCATTACAGTCATTTTATTTTCAGTAAGTGTTCCGGTTTTATCTGAACAGATTACACTAGTAGCTCCTAAAGTCTCAACTGCAGGAAATGCTTTAATAATGACATGTTTTTTAGTCATTGTTGCTACACCAATAGCCAATAACACAGTTGTAAAAGTAATCAATCCTTCTGGAATAGCAGCAACAGCCAGTGAAATCCCTATTATTACAGCATTAGAATAAACTTCTGGGTTATTTCAAATGTTTGTGAAAACATTTGAAATAATAAATTGAATAACTGTTGTTATAACTAATAAAACAACACCTGATATTCCAAAAAGTTTACTTAATTTATTAAGTTTAATTTGTAAAGGAGTAAATTGCGGTTTTTGTTCTTGAATCAGTTTATTAATATTACCTATTTGAGTGTCTTTTCCAATTGCGACTACTTCTGCAACACAGTGTCCGTTAGTTAAATAAGTTCCCGCAAAAACGCGATTGGTATTTTCAATAATATTTTGATGTTGATTATCTTCTAATGCGTTTTTTTCAACAGGTAATGATTCACCAGTCAAGGCCGCTTCAACAACATTAACACAGTAAGCTTGCAATATTTTTGCATCGGCTCCGGCATAATCTCCTGCATCTAAAACAATAATATCACCTACAACCAATTCTTCAGCCGGTAAATGCATCAGTTGTCCATCACGATACACTTTAGAAATCAATTGATTGTTTTTTTCTAATGCTTTAACTGCTTGATCACTTTTTATTTCTTGATATGTACCTAAAATCGAATTTAAAACTATCACTATTAAAATAATTAAAGGTTCAATAAATCCAACAATAATATCCGTTTGACTTTTAGAATTTTTACTTACTGTTTCATATATTGCAACTGCAAATGAAAAAGCTGCAGCAATTAAAAGCAAAATAATCATAAAGTCTTTAAATTGTGATATAAAAACTTTAAAAATATTTAATTTTTTTTCACTAGTAATTTTATTAAATCCATTTTCTTGTTGTTTTTGTTTTGCTTGTTGTGATGTTAAACCACTATAAATAATATCTTGATTCAAAACTCTCCTTTCTTAGATATAAAAACACAAATTAATGTGTTTTTATTATTCTATTTTATCTTTTGTTTCTATATCAATGTCTTCTATATCTAAATTAATATTAGGATAAGAACCATTTATATTTAAACCATTAACTATTTTAATTTTATTTATCATTCTAAAGTTATGTATTATTATTCCACCTAATGCAAAAATACCTAATAATCCTAATGTGCTGACATAATTAAGGTATGGAATATTATGAGATGCAATGCTAAGTGCAAGCAAAGCATACATAAAAGGTCATAATTTCTTAATTTTCTGCATTTGAATACTTTGAAAATCATCGTGATAAAGGAAAACCAAGGTAACTATACCAATAATAAACATAATTGCAAAAATAACATAAGAAACAATTGCTACAGGGGATGAAGAATCAGCTAAAAAATTCAAAATTTTATATCCTGTTTCTGTTTCATTTAATTTTTCATCATCACTTATACTCTTTATTATTCCTACAAATAAAATAATTATATAAACAGTTGCAATTAATTGTTGTAAAATAAATAACCCAAAAAAACCTCAAGTCAAAAAATATATTCTTTTTTGTTTTTTATCCATAATTTGTTTATCCTTATATATAAAAATTATAACTATTTTTTATTTTATATTAAGGATATTATTAACTTTTTAACAACAACATAAACATAATAAATGCAGATGCGATAAAAACTACACCTAAAAATAATGGAATATTATACTTTGCTCGCTGCCAAGCAGGTAAATACATTCCGGTTGCTTCATAAGTAGTTTTTTTGTTTCTAGGGTTATCACGATTATATTCATCCATTTGTAACTGCTTATAATTACGAATTTTTGCTATGGAATATTTAGCATAAATTACAAAACAAATTAATGCTAAAACAACAAATAATACTCCCAAGGGAATTAAGGTGTTTTTAGGTATTTTTTCTGCTGCTCTACCTGGAATGTCTACATCAAAATACATAAACAAATCATTCAAATTAAATATCATATTTTTATTTTAGCAAAATTTATTTTTTGAATAAATTATTAGCTTTTTTGTACTCGTATAATTGCACCATCTCTTTAAGTTTCGCAACTGATGCACTATCATCATAAGGTTTATTATCTTTTTCATTAATTCACAAAATTACAAGGTAATAAACAAAGATTTTTTGTTGAATTAAATATTCTTCTCAATAATTTTCATAACGATCTAAGAAAATTTGTTCTTGCTCTGGATTTAAAAATGAACCACAAATAAAGTATGCTAAATCAAAATGCTTATCACCCATAGATGCATATTCTCAATCTACAAAATAAATTTTTCCTTGTTCATCTTTAACTATATTGCCAGATCATAAGTCATTATGCAATGGACGATTATTTTCGCTATGAGAAAGGATGTTATTGATGCGTTTATAATATTCATCGATAACAGGTACTTTCAAGCCTTTGTCTCTTATAATGCGACGGTATTCTTTAACACGTGCCGCATGATTAGTTTTTGGAAATTTTAAACCTGAATCATGTAATTTACGAAAGTTATCAGCAATTTGATGTAAATCAGATGTGCTAAAATCTACCTTTAAATTTTTAATAAACTCCCATTTTGAATGATTTTGATCATTTTCAAGTAATTTTGGTACAAAATCAAACACTGAAAGGATGCTATAATCAAGTTTATGATTAAATTTATCAAACTTTTTATATTGCAAAAAGTAATCACCATCGTGATATGATTCATTTGTATAACCGATATTAATTTTTTCCATTTTACTCCTTTATTTTGAAATATTATATATTTAAATAAAAATTTAAAGCATAAAATGTATAATATTAATTATGTCTATAAATAAAGAGAGTTTTTTAAAATCTAGATTAATCCCTGCATTAATAATGTTAATTGCATTAGTTGCTTTATTGGTGCTAACACGATATAGTTTTTATTGATCATATCCATTATATCAAAGCTCATTAGGTGGTTTTTGAGCAGTGCGAGCAATAGCATTGATTTTTGTTTTCATTTTTGCATATTGAATCTTTTTTGAAGTTTCCTTAGCCTTTTTACAGCATAAAATTTATGCTGCTATTCAAGCACTGTTGCTAAATTCATTAATGTTTTTAGGAACTAATTTTTTAAACTTAGTTATCACATCAAGTAATATAAGCAGTTTGGATGCTTTTGAATTAAGATTATGAACTGATTGACAAGCACACTTGATGTTATTGGTTAATGTTCTTATTTTTATTATTTTTAGAATTATCATTATCAAAAATGTTTATTTTACAGAATTATTTTTAAAGGCATTGTTGTTTTTACTAACTAGTTTAATATTAAGTTTTTTCATAAAAACATTTTTATTTTTAAACACTGTTTCATCTGGTTTAGAATATATCCTCTTATTTATTTTAATCGCTGTTAGTTCGGATATAGGTGGATATTTTGGTGGAAAATACCTAGGACATAAGATGTTTAAAAATAAAATGACACCATTAATTTCGCCTAAAAAGACTTGAGAAGGTGCTTTTGTAGGGTATGTTGCTGCACTAATAATTAGTTTTGTGTTTATTTATGCTTATTTTGGAGTTGCAAAGGGGTATGATATTAATACCGATGTTGCATCTGTTCTAAATTCATCTAAAAATACCACTGCTGCAATAGTTATTTTGCTTACATTAGCGCCAATTGCTGCAATTACAGGTGATTTATATTTTTCTTTTATAAAACGTAAATTAGCAATAAAAGATTTTTCGAGAATTTTAGCAGGTCACGGTGGAATTGTTGATCGAATCGATAGTATTTCACTAATCTTCTTTATTTGAACATTTTTAGCATTATTTAGGGGATAAAATGAGTTTTTACAAAGATCGCACCTTTGCAAACTTTGCTTCAGAAATTGGTTTAGGAAATATTGAAGCATTTTCTGAAGCATACATTGCTGCAATTTCAGAACTGCAAACACGAAATTCAAAAAGAATTATCGAAGTAGATTTAAAGCTACCATATGCACCAAAAATAACTGATTTAGTAAAGCTTCTAAAAGCATTAAAAAGCGAACGAGGAAGCAAATACCGTGTTATTTATAGCATTAATGACTATGTTATCGATGCTCCGATGTTTCGTGATTATATTACCACTATTATTAAGTCAAAAACAAAAAGTAAAATGTTTGTAAATTTGGATAACATGCTAAATCAAACACCTAAAAATCTTTATGTAAATCACGAAAATCAAAAGTGATTTATTTTATACGATGATGCAAGTATTAAGTACGAGGTAGTTGAAGCAATTGAATTTTTAACTAAAAAAATGCACGAATTTGGTTTATTAAAATTTCAAATCGGATCTCAATTTTATGAAAAAGTTATTGAAGAAGAGATCCCTAATGTTGATTTAAATTTAGTATATCAAAAACTCAAAGAAGAACAAGTTAGAGTTGAAATCCCTGCACAAAATAGCAATAAACCGTTAATCAAAAGAAAATCAAAAGAGTATTATAAAACATCAATCAAGGATATTGATAATTTAGACCACAATAAAGAACAGCATTATATTAGTGTTGAAGGAATGATTTATAAAACCGATATATCTGATAATGCAAATTACAAAATTAATAAGTACTTTATAACAGATTTTTCAGATGCGTTGCAATGTATTCAATATCTAAACAATGATGCAGAACAAGTTGAAACCTTTAAAATAAATGATTTTGTCAAAATCAACGGGGTATTAATTTTCAAACAAGTTGGTGCTGAATACCGTCGAACATTAAGAATTTATTCAATTACAAAAATTAATAATCCTATTTCACTAAGAGTTGATGATAATGAAGAAAAAAGAATCGAATTAAATACAAAATCCAAGATGAATGCAATGGACAGTGTCTTTGATGCAGCTGATATAGTTAAAATTGCTAAACAAATGGGACATAAAGCAGTGGCTATTTTAGATTCAAATAGTGTGCAATCTTTCCCCAAATTTGTTGCTGAAGCAAAAAAAGCAGGAATCAAACCTATTTATGGAGCAAGTTTAGATTTAATAAATGAAAATAATCAAATAATATTAACAAAAGACTTTGATGCACATATCAAATTAGTTGAAAGTGAATATGTGATTTTCGATATTGAAACAACTTCACTTTCTCCCAAACTAGGTGAAATAATTGAATTTGGTGCTACTGTAGTTCAAAATGGTAAAAAAATAGGTAGTGAACAATTTTTTATCAAATGCAACAGTAAGCTCTCTGAATTTACTCAAAAACTTACCAATATAACTCAATCGATGCTGGATGATTATGGATTAGATTTGAAAGTAGGATTGCAAAAAATCTATAATTTATTAAATAACAAAATCGCTGTAGCACACAATGCTAATTTCGATATGCATTTTATCTTACAAAAATTTATCGATAATAATATGCAACTTCCTAATACAGTTTTTATCGATTCATTGATGATTTCTAGACTTTTATTTTCTGATAAAAACAAGCACTCATTAGGAGATTTTTGCAGTTATTTCAATGTTGAATACAACTCATCTGTAGCACACCGTGCTGACTATGATGCAGAAATACTTTCTCTTGCTTTTATTCAATCGCTTTTTAGTTTTCAACAACAACAAGTATTGACACTAGGTGATTTATATCATTATTTACCTAATCCTGAAGCATTTTATAAAAAAGTTCGTTCAAATTATCAATACAGCATCTTGGCTAAGAATCAGTTGGGATTAAAAGAACTTTTTCAGCTGGTTTCAATGACTCTAACACAAAGATTTTGAGGACAACCAAAACTTTTTTATAATGATTTACAGGGTAAAAAGAATATTCTAATAGGTTCTGGTGGACTAAAAGGTGAATTAATTAATGCACTAATATATTCATCAGATTTGAAAATAAATGAAGTTATAGATCGCTGTGACTATATCGAAATTCCGCATATTGATGCATTAAAACATTTATATATAAACACTGAATATACAAAAGAACAGATTGAAAATCTTTTGAAACAAGTTATCAAATTAGCACTTTCAAAAAACAAAATTGTTGTAGCGATCGGGGATTGTCGTTATGAAAATCCTAATGATCAAATTTTTTATAAGAGTCTTGTTTATGCAAAAGGCCTAGGTGGAAGTCGTCATTTTTTACTTAAAACCAAAAATAGCAAAGAAGAACGTAGCAAAGATGATGAAGATGATAATCAAAAAGACACAATAAAACGAATTGATTTTACTGTTATCCCCGATTTATATTATTTAAATACTAAGCAAATGCTTGAAGGTTTTAGTTATTTAAATTTTGAATTAGCTAAGCTAATTGTAATTGATAACAGCCATAAAATTTCACAGATGATTGATGATGACATCGTTGTTATTAAAGATAAATTGTATACACCTACAGTTGAAAACTCAAAAGAAAAACTTAAGAATTTAGTTTATCAGACTGCAAAAGATAAATATGGAGAAAATTTACCACAAATTATTTCAGAACGCATCAAAAGTGAATTAGATCCCATTTTAAAATATGACTTTGATGTGATCTACTGAATTTCACATCTTTTGGTTAAAAAATCACTTGATAACGGGTATTTAGTAGGAAGTCGTGGTAGTGTCGGTTCTTCTTTAGTTGCAACATTAGCAGGTATTACCGAAGTAAATCCTCTTCCACCACATTATATTTGTGATAAATGCAAGCATTTTGAATTAGTTGAAAATCCACCTACCACATCCGGCTTTGATTTAGATGATAAAAATTGTCCTATATGTGCAACTATTATGGATAAAGATGGCAATTCAATTCCGTTTGAAACTTTTTTAGGTTTTAATGCCGATAAAGTTCCTGATATTGATTTAAACTTCTCAGGTGATTATCAAAAAAATATTCATGATGAAATCAAACATATCTTTGGTCAAGATAAAACTTTTCGTGCTGGGACAATCTCAACAATACAAGGACGTACAGGTTTCGGTTATATAAAAAATATGGCTGAAGAATTTAATATTCCATACTCAAACGATTTTATTGACTTTTTATCAACTAAATTAGAAGGTGTCAAGCGCACAACTGGACAGCATCCGGGTGGAATCATTATCATACCAAATCAATTTAGTGTTGAAGACTTCACCCCGATTAATTTCCCTGCTGATGATATTAAATTAGATTGAAAAACTACACATTTAGATTATCGTGCAATTCACGATAATATTATTAAGTTTGATATTTTAGGACATGTTGATCCAACAGCAATTAAAATGTTAGAGACATTAACAGGTTTAAATGTTAAAACTGACATTCCTAAAAAAGATGCAAAAGTAATGTCGCTTTTTTATTCAACAAAAGCTATGAACATCAAACCAGATGACATCGGTAATGAAACAACTGGAGCATTAGGATTACCAGAATTTGGTACACAATTTGTTCGTAAAATGCTTGCTGAAGCACAACCTAAATCATTTGCTGATTTAATTTCGCTTTCTGGCCTTTCACACGGAACCGATGTATGAAAAGGTAATGCACAGGATTTAGTTAAAGAACACGGGATGTCATTGAACGAAGTTATCTCCTGTCGCGATGATATTATGAATTTTCTTATCTCGCTTGGTGTTGATCCACTTTATTCATTCAACATTATGGAAAAAGTGCGTAAAGGGAAAGGATTAACACCTGAAGAAGAAAATGAATTACGAACACATAATGTACCTGAATGAGCAATAAAAAGTATGAAATTAATTAAATATATGTTTCCAAAAGCGCATGCTACTGCTTATGTTTTAATGGCTTGACGGGTTGCATGATTTAAATTATATAAACCATTAGAGTATTATGCAACTTATTTTAGTACTCGTGTTGAAGAATTTGACTTAGATACCTTAGTAGAAGATATTGGGATGCATAAAATAAATGAAAAAATTCGTGAATTAAATGCATTGGTAAATCCTAAAGTGAATGACAAACAACTTCTAACTACCTTAGAAATAGCACGTGAATACTATGCTCGTGGATTTAGCATCAGTAATATAAATTTAGAAATTTCAAAAGTTAAGGAATGAGTTATTGATTATGAAAATAACTGTCTAATACCTCCATTTACAACTATTAAGAGTTTAGGTATTGCTGCTGCCGAAAAACTTGTTGCTGCCCGTTCTGAAATGAAATTTAAATCACGTGAAGACTTTAAAACACGAAGTGGAATCAATCAAACTTTGTATAAAAGGTTATTAGAACTTAAAATACTAGATCACTTGCAGGAAAATGATCAAATGACTTTATTTTAATCTAACAAAACATGTATTTTGTTCATACAGGTTTTTGTAAAATGAATAATAAAATCTGTAGAATTTGCTAATATTTTTGTATACTTAAAATAACATGTAAAGAGGTTATTATGAAAAATAAAAAATATAAACGCATCATTTCCAAATTATTTATTTCTTCTGCTATTTTACTTCCTACAATTGCATCAGCTTGTACATCAAATGATAATGGCAATTATGGTTCAAAAAAACCAAAAAATAATCCTAAAAATGATGAAAATAAAAACACTTTAAAAGTAAATAATATAACAGTTGATAATGTAACTGATAATTCTGCTGCTATTGAACTTTATTTTAGTGCGACATTGCATAAAAATGATCAATTAAAAATTGCTCTTATGGATTTGAAGACTTCTATAATAAGAAATATAGTGCAAAATGTGAATATAAACAGTAATCGTGTAAGAGTAAGTATCGATGGATTAAGTCCTAATACAACTTATAAAATAGATAATTTGTTGCAAAATAATAATAAGATTGGTTTTTTAAATACAGTTGATAATCGCTCTTTATCATTTACAACTTTAAATCAAGAATCAAATGGTAGCAAAGATGAAAATGGTAACAACCAACAAGGAAAAAATGGTGATGGAGATGATAAAAAAGGATCAGAAAATCCACAAAATCCACATTCTGGCAATATGCCTGATAAAGAACACGAAGAAAGCAAAGAACAAAATCCTGGTTCTGAAAATCAAAATCCAAATAATCACCAAAAAATTGATATTAATGCAACTGTTAGCAGTGTTAGCTACCAAAATCAATTCAATGTTTTGCTAAAACTTGATTCAGATCAAGATTTAGCAAATAAATTTGCACTAATTACAGTAAATCCAATAGACAGTAATAATCAAGTTATTACATCAAATATTGTTACTATAAATGATAAAAATCTTTCATTTAGTTTTAATAATCTTGATTTTAATAGTAAATATCGCATTAAATCAATAGATTTCTTTGAACAAGGAAGCGAAAATCAACTTTCTAAGCTTGATAACATTTCAATTAATAATTATCCAGAATTTAATACACCTTCATTAAATATAAATGTAACTTTTAATGATAATCTAAGTCAAAATCAAGATAGTTATGTGTTAGGTTTTAATACAAATTCTGATTTTAATGGTTATATAGAGTTAAAAGTGGTAAAATCAAGCGATCAAAATCAAGAATATAGATCACTTAGATCGAGTTTGAAACATAAACAAATCAGTTTTTTAAACCTAGATCCGAACACAACATATATTATTAAAGGTGTAAGTCTTTATTCTGATGCAGGTAGTTCAAATCCATTAAATGTAAACATGACTTTCCAAAATAATAAAACTTTTACAACACCAAATCAAAAAATACAATCGAATGCTTTATTAGAACCTAAATATAGTGCAATTAAACAAAATAACATTCCTGTTGTTTATGATTTACAAAATACAGCAACTAGCAAAACAAGTGATCAATTAACTTTGGATAGTATTAAATCAAACAACACAAATCATAGTGATTATTTTACTCAAAAAGAAACAAGCGAAAACAAGCAAAATAATAGTACATTTGCTCAATTAAAAAGTTATATATATGATTCTACACATCAAAAATACAGATTAAATTATTTAGTTCCTAACTCTTTTGCAAAAGCATACACACTAAAAATTCGTAAGAATAATGTCGAAGAAAGTATATCAGCAACCTCAATGAAATATGATCATTATCTATATGAAATACCATATGATCACTCTGCGACAATTGACTTAATTGGATTGATAGATGACAACAATCAAAGTATTAAAACATTCAATAGTAGTTTTGGAATCCATCCATATACATTTAATTTTGATACTACTGTTGATGCAAACATCAGAAGCATTTCAATACAACCTAAAACAGGTAATAACATCGATGTATTTGTTAAAGTTCGGAAGAAGACTTATCCAGATCGTTTAGCATATCTAAATAATACAAAATTAAAGGTATGACGCAATAATAACATCGTTGAAGTAACTGCTACTAGAAGAATTGATGATTATCATGCAACCATTTTAGCTGGTGATCAAATTGTATCATTTGTTTATAATACTAGCACCACCACACAAATGCATGATTTACCATTAACTGAAATTAATTTTGATTCAAGCAAAAATACATATGATATTAATTCAATAACAGTTGATCAAAATGCTCAAAAAGTGAATGTTACATTAAATTCTAATGTTACAAATGCTAATAATCTAAGTTTTATAGTTAAAGGAATTGATCACAATATTCCATTTATTCGAACTATAACCCCAACAATTAATAATAATATTGCAAGTTTTGATATAAATCAACTTTCAAATGCAAATATTTCATATGTTATAACTAATATTTTATTAAATGATGGATTTATTGATTTAAGTGAATATAAAAAATACCAATTTAATATAACAACAATTGAAAATAATAATTTAAGTGATTTTAATTATTATATGGATCAAAATACTAAAAAAGTTTATGCCTCTGCTTTCTTTAATTTTAATTCACATAACTTAAAATACCTAAAAAATATGTACTTTGATTTTATGTTTGAAAAAGAAACACAAAACTATGATAATCAATTAGTATTAGGATTTGAACCCACAAAGCACATAATGGTAAGATTTGATGATTTATGAAAATTTGAACTACCTAATTTTAATGAATATATTAAATATACACTAAAAAAAGTCCGGATCGTAAAACCTGTTACCTATAAACAATTAGCTACTATTGATGTTGCTGCAAACCTACAAAAAACACTGGCATATCATTTTAATTATGCAAGTGTTGATCAAAATAATTTCTCTGCAAACGGAATTGAACGCAGAACCACAAATGATTTTAGTCGCTATGATTTAAGAAAAAAATGACTAGCAAATGACGCAAACGATACTGTTGATTTTAGTTTATATAATCTATGATCTGTTTCAGAATATTTATCCGATTATACATTCATCAAGGATCGTGAATTTTTAAATCAAGCATATCCAAACCCGATTGTATATAAATTTAACAAAAATTCAGAAACCAAAAAAATTCAACTTTTTGGTCCAAGAGAACAAGTTAAAGCAAAATTATTTAACATTGATAATTCAAACAAAACCACTTCATTAACTAAGAAATTATCTAATTTTAAAAACCTTGATCAAATTCCTGAAAATGAATCATTAATGATGTTTGATTTTGAATTTGAATTACATGATCGCACAAATTATGACTTATACTATGCTTACACAATAAATTCAACAGTTCGTTTACCTTTTAATTTAACCAAACTCAAGCAAACTGGTAAATTAGAGAACTTAAACTTTTATTTTTATCAAATTTTTACTTCACAAGCTGTTCAAGAACACAACTATAATAAAATAAATGCAAAATTTAGTTTTAATTTATATTATGATAGTTCTAACAATACTATTACCTTAAAAGTAATTTCTAAGGATAAAGATTATAATTTTACCCAAGATATAGCCACACATAATATAGGTTTAGAAAAAAATGTTTTCATCGGGCCTGCTAGAATCGCTGTAATTCATACAAATGAAAATGTTAAAATCGAATACAACTCAGATAAAGTTGATGCATTATCAAACTTTAATCCAAAAATATCATACCTAAATGAAAATATAAATAAAAACTATGATTTTAGCTTTTCTCCAGGTATGTCAGTTGATGATATAAAAACTTGACAATCAAAACGTTTATTTAAAGAAGATAAATCAGATGCTGCTGACTTAATGCGACAACGTGCATTTAGAATCAGTGTAGGAACTTGAAACTTAATTGGTAAGGTTAAACCAGATGATGATAATGATTATCGCTTCTATGTAATGACTAACCACCATGTTGCTGTGCATGTTCCAGTTCCAAATACTCATACAAGTTTTTACATTCCAACTTTATTAGATCGTCCTGCTGCAGGAACATACCAAACTGGTCCTAGTGTACAAGATGGAAAATTGACTAAAATTTATGCGTTTGAAAATTATAAATATAATTATCAACTGATCAAAGATTACTATAATATCTGAAGTTTCATTGATAACGAAGGAAGATATCAAAAAGATAACAAAGCAGCAAATCAAGACTTAGTAATTGCAACAATTGATTTAAGATCTATTTTTGAGCAATATCAAGGAGTAGATTTATCAAAAATTCAAATGGATGCACAAACAAAAGAATCAATTAAATACATTTTAAACTGAAAAAACTTGGCACCTACAAAACTCAGTAATGAGGTTAAATACTTACAAGATTTCGATGCATTAAATTGATATGTTGCTTCCTTTCCTGGTGAAAGAACGATTGGTCCTGAAACGGTTAAATCAATCCGTTATCGAGAATACTTATTAATGTATATGCCATACTTTATGAATGATTTTGATTATGAAGAAACAAGATATAAATCAACCAAGATATCATTCAACCGTGAAGGGATTGATTTAGCCGGTGGTGCATCAGGTAGTGGTGTATACGATGAAAAAGGTAATGTAGTAGGTCTGATAACCGAAGGATGAAATTCATTTGATGGTGCTATTTCAGCACACTTATTCGCTGGACAAGTACGCAATGTTTTCGGTTCAAAAGACAACAAAATTAATCAAGATTCATTTTATGAATATATCAAACACAATAGTTTCTTATATCCTAAAAAATATACAGATATTTATTGAGATGATGACATAACAATCAAAAATAATCAAAAGACTAACTAGGAAGGTATAATGCAAAAAACTCTAAAAGAACTTGAAAACAAAGTTGTTTTATCAAAATTAAAAGGTGCAATTCTTTGTAAATTATTTGATTTTAAAGGAATGACATATTTTTTACTGGCTTATGAACGTAATAAAACTAGAAGAAGTATTAAGGATTTTGAAAATGAATATGATATTTTCTTAAATAATTCACTAGATTTTATTCCTGTTTATATTAATGTATCCACATTATATAGAATTGATAAAAAACTCTTTCAAACATCGTTTGTTAAAAATAAAAAAATTATCTTAGATAAAAACACCATTGATGTTTTTGCACATGAACATTTATTAAGTTCGGTATTAGATTTTACAAAATATGACACCGAATATAGAGGTTTAATTGAAATAACATCAGAAAATAATTCAACAAACTTTAATATCCTTTATTTAGGTAATGAAATAAAATTTTACTTTTACATCATAACTAATATAACTGAAATGGAATCAGAATATAATGATGAAATCGCAGAGATATCCAAATCATCTGATGATCCAAACAATAATGCAGCAAAAAAAGAATGAGAAGCAATCAATAGAAAGATTAATATAATCCATAAAGATATTTCATGAGAAATTAGTGATATTGAAGAACATAAAGAATTATCATACGAAATAACAAGAAGGTTTAAGAAGTTTGTAGAAGAAAATAACTTTGAACCCTATGCATATAGTCTTAATCAATTACATCTTATTTATGAAGGCTTATCTGATGGATTAAATGTAAAGGAATATTTAGACCCTAATTTAGAGCCTGCTGAGATGAGTTGAATTATGAAATCCTTGAGATCAAAAGATGAAATAGAGGAAAAACCTGATGAATCAATTTCTGATGGTGATAATATTTTTTTCTCATCAAGAATCATGAAACCATTAACCATAAAAAGTAAAATTAAAAAATAATTTAAATTTGTTTAAATACTATATATAGATAAAAAAGTCGTATTTATAAATATTTTATAAATATTACACAAAATAATGTTAATAAAATTTATTTTTGTGAAAATTAAAAAATGAAAAAAATAGCAATTTTTACCTTAATTATTGCTATTTTTTTAATCTTTTTAGTTTACTTGTATAATTTTGTGCTATTATTTTCATAACTTACTTTTTCATACAAAGTATATGCT